>JANOLA010000739.1:0-1713 GCA_031419535.1 Burkholderiales bacterium
CGCTCTTCGTACAGATCGAGCCCATGAACCCGCGTGATGACGGCGCAGCGCGCACGTTCCTTCGCGACACGCGCCAGAGCGAGCGTCGCGCCGCCACGCCAGTAGCTGTAGAGCACCGTCGGCGGCGTATCGCGCAATGCACGCTGGGCCCATTGCCAAGTCGCCTGCGCGACGGCCGCCCAACGCCAGGCGCGGACTACACCGACCGGGCCGCCGGCCCGCAGTGCACGCCTGACCTCGCGCCAGAAGCCGGGCCACAGGCAGGCACGCATCGAGTTCCCGACCCAGCCTTTGCGCAATGCTTCGGAAAGAGTCGTATCGACCTCGACGCAGTCCGGCAGCGGCACCCTGTCGCCCCTTGCATGCAATGGTGCGATGACGATTCGCGCATCGAGCGTGCGCGCAAGCCGTGTAATTTCTGGAGCGATGAACGTCACCTCGCCGCCGTTAGGCATGAACGGGAAATTCGCAGTAACGATCAGCAGTTCCGCGCTCGCAACAAGGCGTTCTGCCTCCTCCGGTCGCGCCACTCGCGTCATCGGACTTTCCCAGCGGCGTGCGATCGCAAGCGCGCGTGCCACACCACGACCAGCGCCGCCGTCGCAGCCGCCAGCGCCCAGATGGCACATACCGGCAGCAGGCCATGCGGCAGCGGCAGGAGCCAGCCGATGCCGAGCACGCAGCATCGAGCCACCTCGGCGCGCGCCGCGATCCAGGGTAAGCCACTGGCGCTGGCGTCGACGATCAGTACGCGCGATGCCGCTTCCGCCGCGGCGCCCGCCAAGAGCAATGCGAGTGCACGGGTGGCACCCATATACGCTGCGCCCAAGCCCAGATCCGGCCAAGGCAAGGCGAGTACCCAAACCAGCAACGAACAACCGAGCAACGCGCCAAACAGCAATCCCGCCCAATACTGCGATGCTCGCGCCCCTGAATGCTCCATCCAGCGCCGAAATAGCAGCGGCGCCGCGTAGTTGATGGGTGTCAGCGGGACTTGTGTCAAGGTCAGCGCCATCGTAAATTGGCCGAGCGCCGTCACGCCCTCGGCGTGTTCAACCCACTTGAGCGCAGCCAGGCTTGCGGCGCTGGACAGCGACGCTGCAAGCCAAGCCGCAAGCCCATAGTCAGCGAGCGAGCGCCAGCCCGTCTCGATACCCACCACAACGACCCTGGCAGTGCTCCGTCTCGGCCAAGCCAACGCCGCTGCGACACCATAGGCGAATGCAAACAAGGCGAACCACGTTGTTATCGCTGTCACGCCCCACGCGATCGCGCACCCCACGCCGGCAAGCACCAGGATCTGGGGCAACGCCGTCAGAATACTGAACCATTCGGTGCGCTCGCGCACCAGCAGCAACGCACGCAACTCGCCGTGCGCGACGCTCGCCCCCACAGCGGCACCCAGCACGAGGGGCAGCAATGATTCGGCTTGAGAGTGCTGCACCAGGGCATACAGCGCGCCCACGAGCAGCGCGAGCACGGCGTTCCACCGCACCCATCGCAACGCGCTGCCCGCACTCAGTCGACCGGACTGGACGTGGAAGAACAAAGCCTGAGGCAGGCCGAACATCGCGACCGCGGCGATGAACTCGATCTCCGATTTGGTTCGGCTGAAGATTCCCTGTACTTCGGGGCCGAGGCTCGCACCGAGCCAGAGCGTCGCCAGAAGTACCGACACCGCGCCCGCGCCCTGCAGGCCAAAGGTCAGCAGCA
>JANOLA010000740.1:0-2668 GCA_031419535.1 Burkholderiales bacterium
CTGGTGCAGAAGACCTACAACCCGAACCGCGTGCTCACGCCCATGAAGCGCAGCAACCCGGTGAAGGGGCGCGACCAGGACCCGGGCTTCGTGCCGATTTCGTGGGACGAGGCGTTCGAGTTGATCGCCGCACGCCTGAACTCGGTGCGCGAGCAGGGGCTGACCGACGCGTCCGGCTACCCGCGCGTCGCGGCGAGTTTCGGCGGCGGCGGAACGCCGCAGTCGTACATGGGCACGTTCCCGGCGTTCCTCGCCGCTTGGGGGCCGATCGACTTCGGCCTGGGATCAGGCCAAGGCGTCAAGTGCTACCACTCCGAGCACTTGTACGGCGAGTTCTGGCACCGCGCGTTCATCGTCGCGGCCGATACGCCGCTGTGCAACTACCTGATCTCGTGCGGTTCGAACATTGAAGCCGCCGGCGGCGTGGTTGGCGTCTGGCGCCACGCCAAGGCGCGCGTGCGCGGCATGAAGCGTGTACAGGTCGAACCGCACCTGTCGGTCACGGGAGCGTGTTCGGCACAGTGGGTGCCGATCAAGCCGAAGACCGACGCGGCGTTCCTGTACGCGCTGATCCACGTGTTGCTCCACGAGGTAGCACGCGAGCGGCTCGACTTGCCGTTCCTTGGCGCGCGTACCGCTTCGCCCTACCTCGTCGGGTCGCATGGCTACTACCTGCGCGATCGCATGACCCGCAAGCCGCTCGTGTGGGATGTGCGCAGTGCGAGCGCCAAGGCGCACGACAGCGTGGGGCTGCAAGAATCACTCGAAGGAAGTTACGAAGTCGACGCCATCGAGATCGGCGCCGATGACGAGACATTGGCCGACGGCATGTTGCACGGCACGACAGCCTTCACCCGCCTTGTCGAACACATGCGCGCCTACTCGCCCGAGTGGGCGCAAGAAATCTGCGACGTCCCGGCCGCACACATGCGCCGCATCGCGAACGAATTCATAGCCCACGCCTGCGTCGGCGAAACCATCGAGATCGACGGCCAGACGATGCCGTACCGGCCGGTCGCGGTGACGCTTGGCAAGACCGTGAACAATGGCTGGGGCGGCTTCGAATGCTGCTGGGCGCGCACGCTGCTCGCCACGCTGGTCGGTGGGCTCGAAGTGCCCGGTGGAACCTTGGGCACGACAGTCCGGCTGAACCGGCCAATGTCGGAGCGCCTGGACAGCGTGAAGGCCGGGCCCGACGGGTTCATGCACTACCCGCTCAATCCGACCGACAAGGCGCATTGGTCGGCGTCGCCGAACATCCGCAACGCGTACCGCACGATGGTGCCGCTCGCCGCCGATGGGCCGTGGAGCCAGGCGCTGGGGCCGACGCATTTCTCGTGGCTGTTCATGGATGAAACGCCGAAGGGCCTGCCGCGCGTCACGCCGCCCGATGTGTGGTTCGTGTATCGAACGAACCCGGCGATCTCATTCTGGGACACGAAGTTGCTCGGCGAGAAGATGGCGCGCTTTCCGTTCGTCGTTGCTTTCGCCTACACGCTCGACGAGACAAACCATTTCGCCGACTTGCTGCTGCCCGACGCGACCGATCTGGAGAGCCTGCAGTTGATCCGCATCGGCGGCACCAAATACGTCGAGCAGTTCTGGGACCACCAGGGTTTTGCGCTACGCCAGCCGGCAGTGGCGGTGCGCGGCGAGGCGCGCGACTTCACCGACATCGCCACCGAGCTGGCACGACGCACCGGCCTCACCGAAAAGTACAACGCGGCGATCAACAAGGGCGCGGGCGGAGTGCCGCTGAAGGGCGAGCATGGTGACTTTTGTTTGGCACTGCACGCTGTTCACAGCCGCGATCAGATTTGGGATGCGGTGTGCCGCGCCGCAAGCGCCGAGGTGAGCGACGGCGCGCATTCGCACGGCCTCGAGTGGTGGAAGGAGCATGGCCTGGCGACCAAACCCTTCCCACGGAGTAGCTGGTATCTCTTGCCCACGCTCGTCAAGCAAGGCCTGCGCTTCGAGCTGCCTTACCAGGAGCGGCTGCTGCGCGTCGGCACGGAGCTCGGCCGGCGTCTGCACGAACACGACATGCACTGGTGGGACAAACAACTCGAGGAATACCAGGCGCTGCCGGTGTGGAAGGACTTCCCCGCGCTGTGGGAGGCGATCATCGGCCAGACCGGGGGGCGCGCGCAGGACTACCCATTCTGGCTGCTCACCGCGCGCAGCATGCAGTACGCGTGGGGCGGCAACGTCGGCATGCAATTGATCAAGGAGGTCGCCGACAACGTCGCGGGCCATCGCGGTGTGATCATCAATACCGGCGCGGCGCAACGCCTCGGCATCGGTGATGGCGATCCGATTGAAATCGCGACGCCGCAGCGCAGTGTGCACGGCCGCGCCGTGTTGCGCCAGGGCATTCGCCCCGACACGCTGCTGTTGATCGGCCAGTTCGACCACTGGGCGACGCCGCTGGCCAAGGATTTCGGCGTGCCGAGCCTGAATTCGCTGGCGACGATGTCGATGGCGCAAACCGACGCCACGGGTTCGGGCGCCGACATCGTGCGCGTGAAGATCCAGCGCGCGCCGCGATTGCAAGCGAGGGCCGCATGCCCAGATGGGCGATGGTCGCTGACCTGCGGCGCTGCGTCGGCTGCCAGACCTGCACCGCGGCGTGCCGGCACGCCAACGCGACGCCGCCGGGCGTGCAATG
>JANOLA010000741.1:0-2637 GCA_031419535.1 Burkholderiales bacterium
ATGCCTGCAGTGCCTCAGGCCACGGCGTCACCGATTCTGCGCAACGCTCTAACTGCTCAATGCCCCGACAAGGACCCTCTTTCCACGGCATATCGCGGTGTCGTCGAGTGGATCGAAGACAGCCGTGGTGCGAGCGTCAGCGCATCGCGGCGTTGTCCTGCAATGCCGCAGGCAGGGGTGCAGCCGCGGGGGAACCCGTGGGAACGAAGCGCCCGTCGGGCAGCTCGGGCAGGTTTGCTTGGGCGCGCCGTGCGCCGGTGAAACGCTTGCTCCAGTACGCGATGTTCATGCTTTCCATGCGCACCGCGCCGCCGGTTCGTGGCGCGTGGATGAAGCGGCCTTCGCCGATGTAGATGCCGACATGCGAGAAGGTGCGCTTCAGCGTATTGAAGAACACCAGGTCACCGGGTTCAATCTGCTCGCGCGCCACTTTCACCAGGCCCGCCTCGTTGGCCTGATCGTCGACGCGGCGCGGCAACGGCAGGCCCAGGCTGGTCTGAAAAATGTGGCGCGTGAAGCCACTGCAGTCGAAACCCGATTCGGCGGAATTGCCGCCGCGCCGGTAGGGCAGGTCGATGAAAGTCATCGCCGTCATCACCATCTCAGAGGCGCGCTGCTGCCACGACGAGGGCGACGCGGGCGACGCGGGCGCGGGCGCGAGCGGTCTCGCCGCCTCGATGATGCCGCGCTCGGCGAGGTAGCGGCCGATCGGGTCGTCATCACCCGCGGGCTGCGCGCGCGCCGGGCCTTGGAGCCCGCAGCCCATGCACAAGACAAGCAGCAGCGCCGGGGTTGCATGCAACATGGCGCGCAGCATAGGCGTTGCTGCTGCGCGAGGTCAATCGAAATTGGTATCGTGTGTCGCGGCTCGTACAACTGCCTCGCTTGCCTGCGCTATCGTGTCGGCTGGCGCCGCTTCAAGGCGCTTTCCGGCGCTTCATAGCGCTTCATGGCGATCCCGCAGGAGATACGATGTTCAAGGCTTTGCTTCTCGAAAAAAATGACTCCGGTTTCCAAGCCGGAATCCAATCGCTCGACGAATCGCGCCTGCCCGCGGGCGACGTGCTGATCAAGGTCGAGCATTCCACGCTCAACTACAAGGACGGGCTGGCGATCACGAACAAGAGCCCGGTCGTTCGCAACTGGCCGATGGTGGCCGGCATCGATGCCGCCGGCACGGTGCTCGAGAGCACGCACCCGCAGTGGAAGCTGGGCGACCGGGTGGTGCACAACGGCTGGGGCGTGGGCGAAACCCGCTGGGGCGGCCTTGCGGAGCGTGCGCGATTGCAAGGGGACTGGCTGGTGGCGTTGCCCAAGGCCTTCACGACGCGCCAGGCGATGGCGATCGGCACGGCGGGATACACCGCGATGCTGTGCGTGCTGGCGCTCGAAGACCACGGCGCGAAGCCGGGCGAGGGTGACGTGCTGGTCACGGGCGCGAGCGGCGGTGTGGGCAGTGTCGCGGTGGCCCTGCTGTCGCGGCTGGGTTACGCCGTGACAGCGGCGACAGGCAAGGCGGCGCAGGCCGACTACCTGAAAGGCCTGGGCGCAAAGAACATCGTCGACCGCGCCGAGCTCGCCGCCGCCGGCAAGCCCTTGCAGAAGGAACGCTGGGCCGCCGTGGTCGACGCGGTGGGCAGCCACACGCTGGTGAACGCACTCGCGCAGACGCGCTACGGCGGCGTGGTGGCGGCCTGCGGCCTCGCGCAGGCAGCAGACCTTCCGGGCAGCGTGTTGCCGTTCATCCTGCGCGGCGTCACGCTCGCCGGGGTCGACTCGGTGATGGCACCGCTGGCACGGCGCCAGCTCGCGTGGCAGCGCTTGGCGCGCGATCTCGACCCGGCCAAGCTCGAGGCGATGATCGAAGATGTTCCGCTGGGCCGCGCCATCGAGCGCGCCCAGGCCCTGATGCAAGGGCAGGTGCGCGGGCGCATCGTCGTCACGCTTTAGGGGCCTCGGTGGCTGAAGCCGCATGCCGCCGCGCAGGCCCATGGCCAGGGCAACGCGGGTGCAAATGCCTGCGAGCGCGCCCCCCAACGCGGCGCGTCGGCAGCGCACATGCGGTGGGGGTGACCCCCCATTGGTGGGGCCCCCTCGCGGGTGCGGCTGGACCGGCCCATTTCCACCCTCAGCGGGATGGGCGGATCGCGGCGACTTCGCAAAACTCTCCTCCATCGAAACATCGAACGAGGAGACAGAGATGAACCGCATTCCCTTCGCGCTTTCCCTGCTGCTGCAACGCCTGCGCGGGCGCAGCCACGCAGCGCGGCGCCGCTTCCTGATGATGAACCTGGCCGCGCTCGACCCGCTGCCGCTGGGCCCGGGCTGGTTTGACTCGAGCTGGGAGCTGGAAATGGGCCTGGAGGTCAGCGAAACCGCGAGCGTGGACGCGTTGACCGCGCCGTGGTTCGAATCCGCACTGCGCGAGCGAGATGAGGCGTGCAGCCGCGCCGCCGCGTTGACCTGGTCGGCGCCGAGCACCACGCAGGCGCCGCGCGATGCGAACCTGATCGAGTTTGACCTCGGCGACGCCGCCGCGTGGCAACTTCCGGCGCCAGCGGCGCGTTCACCGAAGCCACGCCACGCCGAGCTCGAATTGGCGCTGGTTTAAGCGGGTGCGGCGCCTGTGGCCGGCGC
>JANOLA010000742.1:0-7216 GCA_031419535.1 Burkholderiales bacterium
AGCGCAGCGTAGGGAGCGATACCCAAAATGCCCCTGATTCCTAGAGGAAGCACTCCAATGCGCCGCGCCCGCGGCTATGCTGCGCCCCATGAACCTGATCGACCTGCAAGGCCGGCGTGTCCTGATCACGCAATGCGGTGACTTCATGGGCCCGGCGCTGGTGCGGGTGTTCAACGAACTCGGCGCGAGTGTGATCGCCGACCCGCGTGCGCTGGGCGACGATGTGACGATGGCGCAGCGCGTGGTGGAGCAGGCCGGCAGCATCGACGTACTGATCGCGCAGCCGGCACTGCCCGCGCCGATGTCCGCGGTGGCCGATGTCAGCGACGAAGAATGGCGCCGCACCTTCGCGCACCTCGTCGACCCGCTGCCGCGCCTGCTGCGCGCGGTGCTGCCGCAAATGCGCGCGCGCGGACGCGGCAAGATCGTCGTGATGGGCGGCGCCGCCGGGCTGCGCGGCATGAAGCGCAACTCGACCTACGCCGCCGCGCGCGGCGCGCAGTTGGCGTGGGTGCGCGCGGCAGGGCTGGAGATCGCGCGCGAAGGCATTCAACTGAATGCGATCGCGCAGAACTTCGTCGACAACCCGATGTACTTCGGGCCCGAGGTGCAGGCCAATCCGGCGTTTCAGGAGCGGCTCAAGCGCGAGGTGCCACTGGGCCGGCTGGTCTCGGGCGATGAAGACGCGCTGTTCGCCGCGTACCTGTCGAGCGACGCCGCGGCGTGTTTCGTCGGCCAGGTGTTCCCCGTGTGTGGCGGCTGGGTGGCGTAGCCCAGCGACGCAAGGGGATCGAACTTCAGTGAACTGCCGCGGATGCCAAGGAGGCCCTTGATGCTGCGTTCGTTCTCGGCTGCATGCTGTGTCGTCGTCATTGGCATGTTGGGCGGCTGTGCCATTACGCCGGCTGCCCCGCCGCCCACCCCGCCGGCGGCGCCGCCCGCGGCAGTGGCCGAACTCGCGCCCGGCGGCAAGCTGCGCGCCGCCATCAATTTCGGCAACCCGATCCTCGCAGCGAAAGACCCGGCCACCGGCCAGCCGCGCGGCGTGTCGGTCGACCTGTCGCGCGAACTCGCGTCGCGCCTGGGTGTGGCGCTGGAGCTGGTGACGTTCGACGCCGCCGGCAAAGTGGTCGAAGCGGCGCGCACGGGGGCCTGGGACATCGCCTTCGTCGCGATCGACCCGGCGCGCGGCCAGGACATGCTGCAAACGCCGCCCTACGTGGTCATCGAAGGCGCGTACCTGGTTGCCAATGACTCGCCGTTGCAGCGCAACGAAGACGTCGACCGCGAAGGCGTGCGCATCGCGGTGGGCAAGGGCAGCGCGTACGACCTGTTCCTGTCGCGCCAGTTGAAGCAGGCGCGCATCGTGCACGCGCCCACCTCACCGGCCGTCACCGACCTGTTCGTCGCGCAAAAACTCGATGTCGCCGCCGGCGTGAAGCAGCAGCTCGAAGCCGACGCGAAGCGCTTGGGCGGCTTGCGCCTGCTGCCGGGGCGCTTCATGGTGATCAACCAGGCGATGGCCACGCCCAAGGGCCGCGACGCCGGCGCGCGCTACCTCAACCAGTTTGTCGAGCAGATGAAGGCCTCGGGCTTCGTCGCCCAGGCGCTGGCGCGGCACGGCATCGAAGGCGCGGCGGTGGCGCCGGCGGCCGCCGCGCCGTAACGTGCGCGGCCAGACAAGCCTGGAAAGCGCCCGCCGCCAGGCCACGCGCTACGGCATCAACTGCCCGCCGTTGACCTCGACGATCTGGCCGGTGATGTAGCTGCTCGCGGCGCTAGACGCGAGGAACAGGAACGCGCCGGCGCATTCGTCGGCGCTGCCCAGGCGCCCCATCGGCACCGTGGCCTGCATCGCGTCGAGCGTGGCCTTGGGTGTGTGCCGGTCGTGCAACGGCGTGTCGATCACGCCCGGCGCGACGCCGTTGACCCGCACCTTGAACGGAGCGAACTCCTTCGCCAGGCCGCGCGTCAGCGTGCTGACGAAGCCCTTGCTGGCCGCATACAGCACCACGCCGGGCCCGCCGCCGTTGCGCGCAGCGACCGACGTGACGTTGATGATGTTGCCCTGCCCCTGCGCGCGAAACACCGGCAACACCGACTGGCACATCGTGAACACGGAGCGCACGTTCAGATCGAACATCGCGTCTAGGAACGCAGAGTCGGTTTCGGCGAACGGCTTGCGCTCGATCACGTTGCCGGCGTTGTTGACGAGCACGTCGATTCGGCCGAAGTGGCGGTGCACGTCGGCCACCAGGCGCATCAGCTCGGCCTCGCGCGTGGCGTCGGCCCGGAACGTCGCCGCCCTGCCGCCGGATGCGTTGACGTCCGCGGCGACCTGGCGTGCCGCCGCCTCGCTCAAGTGGTAGTGCACCGCCACCGCCGCGCCGGCACGCCCGAATGCGCGCGCCGCGGCCGCGCCGATGCCGGTGCTGGCGCCGGTGATGAGGACGACTTTGTCTTTGAGATCGGAGTGCACCGGGCTCTCAAAAATTGACGTTCGCCCGGCCCTTGAGCTGAAGCATCTCGCGCGCCTCGTCGGACGATGCGACTTCCAGGCCCAAGCCCTCGATGACCTGGCGCGCCGCGCGCACCTGTTGTGCGTTGCTCTCGGCGAGTTGCCCGGGGCCGATCCACAGCGAATCCTCCAGCCCGACGCGCACGTTGCCGCCCAGGGCCACCGACTGCGCGGCGATCGGCAGTTGGTTGCGCCCGGCCCCTAACACGCTCCAGCAGTAGTCGTCGCCGAACAAACGGTCCGCGGTGCGCTTCATGTGCGCCACGTCTTCCGGGTGCGGGCCGATACCGCCCAGCAGGCCAAACACCGACTGGATGAAAAACGGCGCCTTCACGAGGCCACGGTCGGCAAAGTGGCGCAGCGTGTAGAGGTGGCCGATGTCGTAGCACTCGATCTCGAAGCGTGTGTTGTTGGCGGCGCAGGTAGTGAGGATGTTCGCGATGTCCTTGAACGTGTTCTTGAAGATGCGGTCGTCCGACTCAGCGAG
Organism: Burkholderiales bacterium; assembly: GCA_031419535.1. Taxonomy (GTDB): domain Bacteria; phylum Pseudomonadota; class Gammaproteobacteria; order Burkholderiales; family Burkholderiaceae_C; genus JAEMQF01. Next base: position 3,006 of record JANOLA010000742.1, read on the forward strand.
ATAGGGCCTCTCCCAATCGAACTTGAACTCGGGAAAACGCGCGAGCATCGGGTACAGGCCGAAGTTCATCGACCCCATGTTGAGCGATGCGACCTCGGGCTTGAAGTGGGCGCAGGGCTTGAGCCGCTCTTCCACGCTCATCGTCGGTGCGCCGCCGGTGGTGATGTTGATCACCGCGTCGCACGCGGTTTTGATGCGGCTCAGAAAAGGCGTGAACGCTTCGGGGCGCTGGTCGGGCTTGCCGTTCACGGGGTCGCGCGCGTGCAGGTGCACGAGCGCCGCGCCGGCGGCGTGCGCGCCGAGCGCCGCGTTGGCGATTTCATCGGCGGTGATCGGCAGAAAGCGCGACATCGTCGGCGTGTGGATCGCGCCGGTGACGGCGCAGGTGATCATGACTTTGCGGCGGTTGGTTTTGGCTTTGGGCATGGGGGTTCTCCGGAGTTCGATGAGGGGGACAACGCGGTGAATGCGCGGTGGGCGGTGCCGGTGCTGGCGATGGCGATGGCGCTGGCGCTGGCGCTGACGTTCAGGCCTGCGCTTCCTGCCATAGTTGTTGCCTGAGCTTGTGCGCGGCCAGCGCCGCGAGGCGGTCATTCCGCCACAGGCTTTTGTGCGCGACCTGTTCGGCGCTGGGGGCCGGGCCCCATTCCTCGGCGACTCTGCTCCAGGCTTCGTCGTTCCACACGGCGGGCGTGGGCAGGTCGGCCATGTAGCGGCGGAACCAGGGAACATAGCGTTCGCAGTAGTCGGCAATGCCTTGCGGCGCGTTCAGCTCGATCGTCTCGAACGGTCCCATGAACGACCAGCGCAGCCCCAGGCCATGGGCCACCGTGGCGTCCAAATCCTGCGGGCTCACGACGCCTTCTTGGACGAGGCGCAACGCCTCGGTGAGCAGCGCCACTTGCAGGCGGTTCAGCACGAAGCCGTCGACCTCGCGCTTCACGTCGATCGGCACCTGGCCCACGCCGAGCATCACTTCGCGCGCGTAGTCCTTCGTCGCCTGCGAAGTCCACGGCGCGCCGCAGAGCTCGACCACCGGCACCAGGTGCGGCGGGTTTACCGGGTGCGCGACGATGCAGCGCGCGCGGCACGACAGCGACTCGGTGAACTTGGACGCAACGATCGCCGAGGTGGACGACGCCAGCACGCAGCGCGGTGGCGCGGCGGCGTCGAGCGCGGCGAAGGTGGCGAGCTTGATCTCCAGCGTCTCGGGGCCGCTTTCCTGCACGTAGTCTGCCCCGCGCACCACCTCTTTCAGCGTGTTCACGACCTGCACGCGCGCCGCCGCGGCCTTGGCGTCGACCACCAGCCCATGCGCTTCCAGCTCGCGCAGCGACAGCGCGATGCGGCCGTGCGCCGTTTCGCGCTGCTCGACGTCCGGGTCCCACACCTGCACCTGCCAGCCGGCGCGCGCGAACACATTCGCCCACGAGCGGCCGATCAGGCCCGCTCCGACGATGGCGACGCTGCCGGTCATTCGTGTTTCATCCGTCATATCGACTCCATCAAAGCCACAACACCTTGCGCCGAAGTTCCAGGTCGCGCGACAGCGCCGCCGAAGGGCCGATGTGCGTGACCTCGCCGCGCTCCAGCGCCACCGTGCGGTCCGACAGCGCGAGCGCCAAGTCGAGATGATGATCGACGATCAGGATCGCGACTTCATGGCGCAGCTTGTCGAAGGCCTCGAACAATTCTTCCACGATCGCCGGCGCCAGCCCTTCGAACGGCTCGTCCAGCAAGAGGATGCGAGTGTCGCCCGACAGCGCGCGCGCCACCGCCACCATCTGCTGCTCGCCGCCCGAAAGGTAGTCGGCCGGCGAACGCCAGCGCTCCTTGATGCGCGGGAAGAAGGCGAAGATTTTGTCGTCGTCCCAATGGATTGCCTTGCCCGACCCTGCGCCCGCGCCGCCGCGGCGCTTCAAGCGCCCGAGTTCCATGTTCTGCGCCACCGACATACCGGCGAACAGGCCGCGCCCTTGCGGCACGTAGGCGACGCCGAGCCGCGCGATTTGAGCCGAGGGGCGCTGTGCGAGCGCAACGCTGCCGAGCACGATGCTGCCGCTGGCCGGCGCGCTGACGCCGATGATCGATTTGAGCAGCGTCGATTTGCCCGCGCCGTTGCGTCCGAGCAGCGCGACGATCTCGTTGTGGTGCACGTCGAAGCTCACGTCGCGCAGGATGTGGCTCTTGCCGTAAAACGTGTTCACGCCTTGCAGGTGCAGCAACACGCTGTCGCGCGCGGCGCTCGTGCGCTCTTTCGCGGCGAGCGCGTGCGAACCCGCGCCGATGTACACCGCCTGCACGCGCGGCGAGTTGCGCGCGTCGTCCACCGTGCCGTCCACCAACACCTCGCCGTCGTTCATCACCGTCACCGCGTCGGCGAGTGCGAAGACGCGGTCGATGTCGTGCTCCACCAGCAGCACCGGCAGGTCGGCCGAGATGCCCTTGATGAGCTGGCCGACACGTTCGCGCTCGGCGCTCGCCAGGCCGGCGAGCGGCTCGTCGAGCAGCAGCACGCGCGGCTTGGTGGCCAGAGCGACGGCCATGTCGAGCAGGCGCTGGCCGCCGTAGGAGAGCGACGCCGCCGGCGCGTCTTCCACGCCGCCCAAGCCCATCGTGCGCGAGACTTCGGCCGCGTCGCGGTTCACGTCGTGCAGCGATTGCGCGTCGGCCCACAGCGCAAAGCGTTTCGGGTGCCGCGCCTGCACCGCGAGGCGCACGTTCTCCGCCACCGTGAGCGAGCCGAACAGGTTCGTGATCTGAAACGAGCGGCCGATGCCGGCCTGCGTGATCGCCTCGGGCGACAGCCCTTGCAGCGACTGGCCGGCGAGCGTGACCGTGCCGCGATCGGGCGTGAACAGCCCGGAGATCAGGTTGAACGCGGTCGTCTTGCCCGCGCCGTTCGGGCCGATCAGTGCGTGCAGGGTTCGGTCGCGCAGGCGCAGCGACATCTCTTTCACCGCCTGAATGCCGCCGAAGTGTTTGGCCAGGCCCAGCGCTTCGAGCACGTTGCCGCCAGCCGCATGTGGCGGGCGCAGGAACTCGGGCAGCGCCACGCTGCCGGCCAGGCGCTGCGCCATCGCGGCTTCACCCACCACCACCTTGCGCCAACGCGAAGTGGCGCGCTCGTACAGGCCGACCAGGCCCGTCGGCGAGAACACGATGAAGGCGACGAACAGGATGCCGAACGCGAGCAGCCAATGTTCGGTCACGCGCGACAGCGAGTCGCGAAAGATCACGAAGAACAGCGCGCCCAGCGCCGGCCCGAGGAACGAACGCATGCCGCCGATGATCACCATCGCCAGCAGCTCGCCCGAGAACGCGACGGAGATCGGCTCGGCCGACGTCATGCGGTTGTTGAAGGCGAGCAGCATGCCGGCCAGCCCGGTGAGCGTGGCCGAGGCAACGAATGCGGTGAGTTTGACGCGGTTCGTCGGGTAGCCGATGAAGCGCGCACGCTGTTCGTTCTCGCGGATCGCCACGAGCACGCTGCCGAGCGGCGAGCGGTGAAAGCGCCACAGCGCGAACAGCGCGGCGAATGAGATCGAGGCGACCAGCGCGTAGTACAGCGCCGCGCTCTCGAACGACACGCCCGCCAGCACCGGTCGCGTGATGCCGCCCAGCCCGTTTTCGCCGCCGGTCACATCGGTCCAGCGAAACGCCACCGAGTACAGCATTGCCGACAGCGCCAGCGTCAACAACGAAAAATAGACGCCGCGCCGGCGCAGGATCAGAAAGCCGAACACCAGCGAGGCAGCCAGCACGACGCCGATGCCAATCAACGCCGGCACGACGAACGAGCCCGGCGCCATGGAGCGCTGCGACATGCCCACCGCATACGCCCCCAATCCGAACCACGCGCCGTGGCCGAACGAGGTGAGGCCCGTGTAGCCCACCAGAATGTTGAGCGCCATGCAGGCCAGGGCGAAGACCACGACTTCCGTGGCCGACGTGACACCCAGGCCGAACACCGCTAGCACGAACGGCAGCAGCAGCAGCGCGAGAGCGGCAATGATCAGGTCGCGGCGGATCGGCATTGGGTGCTCGCGCGCTCACTCGAAGCGCTGGATGCGCTCGCCGAACAGGCCGCGCGGGCGCACCAGCAGCACGAGCAGCATCAGCAGGTAAATCGCGGCTTCCGAATACTGCGGAAAGCCGGCCGCGGTGACCACACCCTTCGTCATCCCGACGATCAGGGCCGCGAGCACGAC
>JANOLA010000743.1:0-3899 GCA_031419535.1 Burkholderiales bacterium
GTTCGGAGTTCCCCATATCGATGGGGCCTACTGGACACTCGAGGTGGAACTGCTGTTTTACTGGGCCATGTTCGTGCTCTGGCTGACCGGGCGCTTTCGCTCACCGGCCAAGTGGTTGGGCACATGGCTCGCGCTCTGCGTTGGGTTCGGGTTGGCACAACGGGCGGGACTGCCGTTTCCCTACGTGATCGCACGTGTGCTGATCCTGCCGTACTTCGCGTACTTCGCGCTCGGCATTCTGCTTTACGGCCACTACAAGCAACGCGAGTTTCGCTGGCAGGTCGAGGGGGCGCTGGGGGTGGTCGCGCTGCTCGCGATCGGATTGATCGACTCGCCCACACGTGTTCTGTGGGTAGTGGGTTTCTTGGCGGTTTTCTTGCTGTTCATCTCGCGCTTTGGTTCGACCCGCCCGGTGATTTGGGCGGCGAAGCTCGGGGCCATTTCCTACCCCTTGTACCTGCTGCATGAATACGCCGGCTGGACCCTGCTGTGGCAACTCGAGGCCTCGGGTCTGAGCCCAAACCTGTCGATTGCCTTGACTTGCGCAGCTGCCATCGCGCTCGCCGCACTTGTTCACCGGATGGTCGAGAAGCCGTCGCTGCGATCGATTCGAAACTGGCACCATGCCAAGAGCCATCCGCTCGTCGCAGCCCGGTCTGGAACCGCGCAACGCCGCTGGGTGGTCGGCACCCTGCTGGTCGGCGTGGTCGTGATGCTCGGCAATCGCTTGGCACTGGCCGCGTGACATAGGGAAAAACACCGAATCGAAGGCGGTCGAACTGGCGTCGCGCGATTCATCCGATCGATTTCGCCGTAGTCTCGAAATCCTCCAATTTTGCTTTGTCGCGCCGAAGACTCGCGAGCGCACAACTGACGCATGACTTTGGGCCGCTTCTTTCGGCATTCGGGCATCTATGCCGCGGGCAACGCGCTCAACTGGCTCGGCGCGTTTTTGCTCTTGCCTCTGTACACGCGCCTGCTGAGCACCGCGCAATACGGCACGCTCGAGACCTTCTACGCCATTTCATCGGTGGTCTCCGGGATCCTGTCTGTCGGCATCGCGCACGCCACGCTGCGCTTTTACTTCGACTACAAGGAACAGGCCGATCGCGATGCGCTGGTCAGCACCAACTTCCTCGCGGCCCTTGCCATCAGCATGACTGGCGCTGCGTTGGTCGCAGCGGTTGGTGACGGCGCCGTGCAGTGGGTGCTCGGTGGCAACGTGCCCTCGCTCGCGCTGCCGATCATCCTGGCCACGCTGGTGCTGGAGCTTTCGTCGCAGGTTTGTCTGGCGTACCTGCGCGCGCGTGAGCTCTCGATCTTTTTCATCAGCTTGTCGTTCGCCAAGCTCGTGCTGCAGTGCATTGCGAACACGGTTCTGCTGCTGAAGTTCGATGCGGGCGTCGAGGGTGTGCTGGCGGGCAACTTCCTGGCCGTGGCGTTCGGCTGGTTGGTGCTGACGGGCTACACGCTGTACCGCTGCGGTTTGCATTTTCAGGCCAGCAAGCTCGGCCCCGTGTTGCGCTACAGCTTGCCGTTTCTCTACGTGACCGTCGTCACGGTGGTCGCGGCCAACATCGATCGTTTCATCATCAACAAGCTGCTCTCGCTCGAGGCGTTGGGCGTGTTCGCACTGGCCTTGAAGTTCTCGAAGCTCATCTCAGGACTCATCGGCGAGCCCTTCAATCGCGCCTACGGCGCGTTTCGCTTTACCATGATGGGCCGGCCCGACGCCGCGCTTGTGCAGGCGCGCATCGTGCGCTGCGTCTTGGCCCTGCTTTGTTTCGTGGGGCTGGTGCTGACTTACTTCACCGGCGACGTGCTGCACTTGATGTCGAACCCACAGTACTGGCCGGCAGCCGACTTGATGCCGCTGCTGGTGCTCGCGGCAATCGTCCAGTTGCTGAACTATCCGGCGCAGACCGGCATTCTTTTCAACAAGTCCACCGGCGAGCTGTTCAAGATCAGCGTCTTGCAGGCGACGTTCGCGGTGGCCATCGGCTTCCCGTTGATGTGGAAGTTCGGTTTGCAAGGCGCGTGTCTTGCCGCGTTCCTGAGTGCCGTCTTGGGTGTGATCTTGACCCACCGGATATCGCAGCGCTACTTCCCGGTGGCTTACGAGTATCGGCGCCTGGGCGCCATGGCGGCTATCGCGATCGGGTTCTATGGCCTGTCGCTCCCCTTGGCTTCATTGCCCTGGAACGTCGCTGTTCCGAGCAAGTGCGCGTTGTTGGGGTTGTTTGTTTGGGCGCTGCTGCGTTCCCCCGCGTTCGATACCGATGAACGTACTTGGATCAAGCAGGCCGGCGCCAGCATTTTCGGCAAGTTGCAAGGCTTGCGCCCCGCATGGAGGAACCGCCCTTGATCGGCATATTGCCCATCGGGCTGTTTCTGATCGCGCTGTTCGTGGCCCCGCAGTTGTGGGTCTCGGCGGTCAAGGGCTGGCCGGTGGATTACATGATCTATCCGTTCTGGCTGCTCGTGCTGATGCTGCTCGGGCGCATCGGCGAGGTGTTCAAGTTCAGGGCGCAAGACTGGTTCTTCGTGGGGATGCTGGTCTGGATGGCCTTGGGCAGCGTCATCAAACCGCCGGCAGCGCGAATCGACGTCATCCTGATTGACTACGCGAAGTGGTTTTTTCTGTACCGCATGACTGCGGCCAGCATCGAGTCGCCGGAGCGACTCCGTCTGGTGGGCTGGGTCATCCTCTTGGTGGCCGGGTTGATCGGGGTTCAAGCCATTCAACACCTGGCCAGTGGCGACGGGCTCGGCTGGGCCGGGCAGACGCATGCCTGGATCAATGAGAGCGCGAAGGAGATCGGCATCCAAAATCGCACGCGCTGGGTGGGCATCTTCGACGGCCCGGGCGTGTTTTGCGTCATGTTCACCGTCGCCTTGCCGTTCGCGACTCAATTCCTGGCTGCCGCCTACGCGGCGCCCACGCGCATGATTGCCCTGGGTGTGTTGTTGCCCCTGCTCGGGATGGCGATATTCAGCACCGGTTCGCGCGGCGGCTACCTGACCGCAATCGCGATCCTCGGATTTTGGGTGCTGTCGCGTTTCAAGGTCAGCTTTGGAAAACTCGTCGTGACCGCCATCGTCGCCGCGGCGGGAATGATGCTCGGCCCGGCCTACCTGACATCCGCGAAGGATTCCAACAAGTCCGCGCAAAACCGCGTCGAAATGTGGGCTGAAGGAATCGAGATGGTTCAACAGAACCCGGCCTTGGGCATCGGCAAGGGCAGATTCGTCAGCTACACCGGCAAGTTGATCGCCCACAACTCGGGCATCGAGGTGATGGGCGAGACCGGCTTTGTCGGTCTGCTGCTGTGGTTCGGCATCACCTATGTCGGAATGAAAAACTTGATTCGGCGCTACGCCGAGGCGCAAGACCCGCGAGAACGGGAATTGCTGATCGCCTTGGGGCTGTCTCTGATCGGGTATCACGTCAGCGCCTTGTTCGTCACGCTGGAGTACGAAACCTTGTACTTCATCCTCGGCCTGACCGCAGGGGTTCGGAACTGGGTGCAGACGCCAGTGAGCTACACCCGGCGCGATTTGAAGATCATGCTGATGATCGCCGCCGGCTTCTTCGTGTTCATCAAGTTGTTTGTGAGGGCGTACTAGGTCAAGGCACGGGGTCGTCATGCCGGGCAAGAAGGCTTTACTGGGGGAGTTTTGGAGCGCATCGGGGCTCGCGCCAGCGGCCTTGAAACTCCTACCCCGCGGGCCGCGCAGGTTGATCGTCTTGGCCTACCACCGCATCCTGGACATCGCCAGCGAGGACGCCCACCCAGGAGACCCGGAACTGATCAGCGCAAGCGTTTCCGAATTCGAACAGCAGATGCGTTTCGTTCGCGACAACTTCGTGCCGCTGAGTCTGGCCTCGGTGCTCGAGG
>JANOLA010000744.1:0-1812 GCA_031419535.1 Burkholderiales bacterium
GTTCAACATGTTCGCGCAGCGCGTCGCGCAGCCGATCATGAGAATGGCCCAGCTCTGGACCGACTTCCAGCAAACCGGCATCTCGATGGCGCGGCTGGGCGACATTCTCAACACGCGAACCGAAGTTCCGCCGAATGGACACACAAGGGCGGCCGCGCAATTGCCGCCCCTCAAAGGCCGCATCCAGTTCGACCACGTGAACTTTCGCTACCGGCCCGAAGCGCCGCCGGTGCTGCACAGCCTGAGTCTGGACATTCGCGCCGGCGAAGTGATCGGCATCGTAGGCAGATCAGGCTCGGGCAAGAGCACGCTGACCAAACTGGTCCAGCGCTTGTACTCGCCTGAGCAGGGAAGGGTGCTTATCGATGGTGTGGACATCAGCCTGATCGACGCCGCGCAACTGCGCCGGCAAATTGGTGTCGTGCTGCAAGAGAACTGGCTGTTCAACCGCAGCGTGCGCGAGAACATTGCAATTGCCGACCCGGCGGCGCCGATCGAGGCGGTGATGCACGCGGCGCAACTGGCGGGCGCGCACGACTTTGTGAGCGAACTGCCCGAAGGCTACGACACGATCGTCGGCGAACAAGGCGCCACGCTCAGCGGCGGCCAGCGCCAGCGAATCGCCATCGCGCGGGCGCTGTTCACGCAACCGCGCATCCTGATCTTCGACGAAGCGACGAGCGCGCTCGACTACGAAAGCGAGGCGATCCTGCAACGCAATATGGCAGCCATCTGCCAGGGCCGCACGGTGATCGTGATCGCGCATCGCTTGAGTTCCGTGCGAGGCGCGAACCGGATCGTGGTGATGGACCAGGGGCGCATCGTCGAGATGGGCTCGCACGATGCGTTGCTGCAAAAGCCGGATGGGCTGTACGCGCGGCTGTGGTCGATGCAGTCGGGCAGTGCGGCCGCACCCGCGCCGCGGCGCGATGGAGCTGACGCGTGAGTGCGCGATCAGCTCGCCGCAGCGGCCCGCTCCAAGGCTTGCGCCGCCCACTGATTGAAGCTCATTCCGGTGATCTCGGCCGCGGCACGCCCGCGCGCCTGCACGTCGGGCGGCAGGCGCAACATCACCCGCCCGGAGACGGGCCGGTTCGGCGGCTGCTTGAGCTTCTTGCACGCGGCGAGATAGTCGTCAACCGCTTCGTGGAAAGCCGATTCCAACTCGTCCACCGACGCGCCGTGAAACCCGACGATGTCGCGAATGCCGGCGATATGACCCACAAAGATGCGGTCGTGAGCGTCGAACTCGACGCGCGCACTGTAGCCGTTGTAGCTGAGGGCGTTCATGGCATGACTCCAATCGAAATCAAGAAACCTCTTGCGTCAAGGACGCGATATCGAAGCGCCTCTTTGCGCGGGTGCGGCCGGTGGAAGTGCACACGCTCGCCCTTGAACTCGAATGAGACCGACGAACCCGACCCCTCCACCCGAGTGCAGCCCGCCGCCACCAACAGGGCCTCGATACGCCGCCACTCCAAAGCGCCATTCACCGGCTCGGCGAACACGGCAGCCAAGGTCTTGCGGTGCGTGTTATTCACGCCGCGATGATATCAACAAGTGATGCCATGAAAAATGCCATGAGCGGCGCCTCCGACTTGACCACGCAGCCTCACCCAACGCTGGAACTGCTCGCCCGCTACGGCGCCATCCTGCGCGCCGCCTGGGCCGTGCGGCGCGAACTCGCCGGCCCGAAACGCCTGACCGACGAACTCGCCTTCCTGCCCGCGGCGCTGAGCCTGCAAGAAACACCAACCCACCCGGCTCCACGAAGAACGGCGATTGCGATCTGCGCGCTTTTCGTCATTGCCA
>JANOLA010000745.1:0-6496 GCA_031419535.1 Burkholderiales bacterium
CCCCGCCCCCGGCGCCGGGGCCAACCCCCTGGCCCACCCCGGGGGCCCCGCGACGCTGGCCCGTAGAACGCACCCCGGCCCACCTGCCCTCGCGCCGGAGCTGGCATGCGCGCAGCAACGAACGGCAAACGGGCCAAACGCGGACGCCAGTTCCTATGAATTCCAATGCAAACTGATATCAGTCGTATTTCAAGTACTTGAAGCGCGGGTCGTCCGGTGTGCCTTCGAGAGCCGCGCCATCTTCGCGGCCGGGCTGCCACATCACCACGTCTTCGATCTTGCGCGCGAGCGCGAAGTCCTTGTCGGTGATGCCTTTGGCCGCGTGGTTCTGCAGCTTCACGTTGACAAAGGCGTAAGACACCGTCAGGTCCGGGTGGTGCCACGCGGCCTCGGCGAGGTGGCCGACGGTGTTGACGACCATCAGCGTGCTCTTCCAGCCGCTGGTCTTGTACTTGCGGCGAATCCAGCCGTCCTCGTACGTCCAGTTCGGCAACTCGGCCGTGAGCCGCGCCTGGATGTCGTCGACCGAGTAGACCTCGTCCGGGGTCTTCTTGCGCCACTGTGTCATCACATTCTCCTCGCCCGCATTGCGGGGCTGAGCAACCGTCGCCGGGCCGCCCCAAGACGGTTGCTCGCCCCAAGGGCCACGAAGTGGCCCTTGCGGGGCCACTGGGGCGGGCGCGAAGCGACCGGGGGCGAACAAGAAGCGATCGTACCGCTTGAGCGGAGCGCTGGCGGCAGCGGGGGATACTCCCGGCCCATGCCCAGCGCCGTCGCCTACAAGTTGCTCGCGATCCTGATCGTCGTCGCGCTCGGTTGGCTGCTCGCGCGTCTGAACGTGTTCGCTGCGCGCGGCGCGGCGGGCGGTTCGGGCAGCGCCGAAGCGACCCGGCTGCTGTCGAACCTGGCGTTCTACCTTTTCATCCCGGCGCTGCTGTTTCGCACCGCCGCGCGTCTGGACCTCGCGCACTTGCCGTGGGCGACGCTGCAAGCCTTCTTCGCGCCGATGCTGCTGTTGATGTTGCTCATCTACGCCTGGCAGCGGCAGCGCAACCGGGACCACCGGCTGGGCGTGGCCGCACCTTGTGTGCGCGCGATGAGCGGCGGCTACGGCAACCTGGTGCAAGTGGGGCTGCCGCTGGCTGCGGCGCTGTTCGGCGAAGCGGGACTGGCGATCCACATCACGCTGGTGGGGGTGCATTCGGTGCTGCTGTTGACGGCGATCACGGCCTTGGTCGAACTCGACCTGGCGCGCGAGCGGCGCCGCCAGGGCAATGCCGACGCGCACCTCGGCCACACATTGGCGCTGACGGCACGCAGCACGCTCGTGCACCCGGTGGTGCTGCCGGTGCTCTGCGGGCTGCTGTTCAACGCCGCCGGGTTCCAGTTGCCGGCGCTGCTCGACGAAGTGCTCGGTCTGCTCGGCCAAGCCGTGGTGCCGCTGTGCCTGGTGCTGATCGGCATGTCGCTCGCCGCGTCCGGCGTGCGCGGCGTGGTCCAGGGGGCGGGGGTGGCGACGCTGATCAAACTGTTGCTCGCTCCGGCTCTGGTGCTGGCGGTCGCGCATTGGGGGCTGGGGCTGAGCGGCTTGCCGTTGGCGGTGGTGGTGATGGCCGCGGCGCTGCCGGCGGGCGCGAACGGGCTGATCTTCGCCCAGCGCTACGACACGCTGCAAGCCGAGGCGACCGCGACGATCGTGTTCTCGACGCTTGCGTTTGCCGTCACCGCGCCGCTGTGGCTGGCGATTCTTCATCTGATCGAGTGAAAGGCAGCCACGCCGCGCAAGCGAACCCACCCGCGGCAAACCTTGCGACAATCGGCGCCATGGACACCGCCGACATTGCCGCGACGATCGCCCACATGGGCGCGGCGGCGCGCGCTGCCAGCACCAAACTCGCCGCGGCCAACTCCGCCGTGAAGAACGCCGCGCTGCTGGCGCTGGCGCGGCTGCTGCGCGGTGCCGGCGCTGACCTGGCGCAAGCCAATGCACGCGACATCGAAGCGGCCCACGCCGCCGGCCTGGCGGCGCCGTTGGTCGACCGGCTCAGGCTCACGCCGGCGATCGTCGAGACCGTGGCCCAGGGCTGCGAGCAGATCGCCGCGATGCCGGATCCGGTGGGCGAAATCACCGAGCTGCGCCAGCGCCCGAGCGGCATCCAGGTCGGGCGCATGCGCGTGCCGCTCGGCGTGTTCGGCATGATTTACGAGAGCCGGCCGAACGTGACGATCGAAGCCGCGTCGCTCGCCATCAAGAGCGGCAACGCGTGCATCTTGCGCGGCGGTTCGGAGGCGTTCCACTCGAACACGGCGTTGTGGCGGCTGGTGCAGGCGGCGCTGCTGGAAGCGGGCCTGCCACCCGACGCGGTGCAGCTCGTGCAGACCACCGACCGCGCCGCGGTGGGCGCGCTGATCGCATCGCCGCAGGCGCTGGACGTGATCATTCCGCGCGGCGGCAAGGGCTTGATCGAACGCATCAGCCGCGAGGCGAAGGTGCCGGTGATCAAGCACCTGGACGGCAACTGCCATGTCTACGTCGACGCGATGGCAGACCTGGAGATGGCGCTGCGCATCACCGACAACGCGAAGACGCAAAAGTACAGCCCGTGCAACGCCGCCGAATCGCTGCTCGTGCACGAGGCGGTCGCTTCGATATTCCTGCCGCGCATCGGCGCGATCTTCGCCGCCAAGGGCGTGGAAATGCGCTGCGATCCGCGTTCGAGAGAGCTGCTGCGCGGCGTGGAGCAGGCCCGGCTGGTCGACGCGGTGGAGTCGGACTGGAGCGAGGAGTACCTTGCCGCCATCATCAGCGTCAAGGTCGTCGCGGGTCTCGGCGACGCCATTGCCCACATTAACCGCTACGGCTCGCACCACACCGACGCGATCGTGACCGACAGCCACGGCGCCGCGATGCGCTTTTTGCGCGAAGTCGACTCAGCCAGCGTGATGGTCAACGCGAGCACGCGCTTTGCCGACGGCTTCGAGTACGGCCTGGGCGCCGAAATCGGCATCAGCACCGACAAGCTGCACGCGCGCGGGCCGGTGGGGCTGGAGGGACTCACCTCGCTGAAGTGGGTGGTGCTCGGGCACGGCGAATTGCGTGGCTGAGCGCGCAAGAGCTTTCCTGCCTCGTCGGCCGGCTGGCCATTCTTCACAACGATTCACCCGAGTTGCGCGCGATGGACACCGCGAGTTTTCTGCCATGGCTGCTGGTCGCGGTGCTGATGTTCTGGTCGGTCGGTGCGTACAACCGGCTGGTGCGGCTGCGCAACGCCATCTTGCGCGGCTTCGCGCCGGTGGACCAGCACTTCGAGGCGCGCCATGCGCTGTTGCGCCAGCAGATCGAGCTGCTCTCGGCCAGCATGCCGGGCCGCGACGTGCAGGCCCTGCACGCCGCCTGCGCACAGGCCGACACCGCCCGGCTCGCGGCGAAACGCCAACCCGGCTCGGCCGACACGATCAACAGCCTGCGGCTAACGTTGCAAATCCTGGCGCAGGCGCGTTCGCGCTTGCCTTTCGAACATCCAGCCGCGCTGACGCAGCAACTCGCCGCATGCGAACACGCGCTGCAATTCGCGTTAGTCCAGTTCAATCACGCGGTGACCGAGTACAACGCCGCACTGGCCCAGTTCCCTGCCGCCTGGCTGGGCGCGATGTTCGGCTTTCGCAGTGCCGGCCCCCTTTGACGCATCCATTTGCCCATGTCCTCAGAACACGACACGCCTGATTCCGACCTCGGCCCTCAGGAAAACTCGGGCGAGCCGGGGTCGACCGAGCGCCTGGTGCAAGCCATCGGGCCGCGCGAACTGCGTTGTGCCCTGCTCGCCTTGCTGGTGCCGCGCGGCAGCCGCCGCGCCTTGGCCGCCTGGGAAGCCGAAACGCAGGCCGAATCGTCCGCCACACCGTTCGCATTCCAGTTGCGCGACGAAGCCATGGCGCTGCCGCCCGCGGCGCGCCTGCCGTGGTTCGAGCGCCTGCTGGTGCGCATGGCCGGCCAGCCGCTCACTGAGCGCCAGGCGCTGCTCGAGTCGACACGTCGGGTTGTCAGCGCGCGTGGCGCGGTGCGGCCGCTCGACACCTTGCACTGGCTGGTGATGCGCCGGCGCCTGGGCGAAAAAGCGTGGGCCAGCCCTCCCGGGGGCGCCGACTTCGATATTTCCAGGCTGCCCGAGTCCGAAGTGAATGCCATCGCCCGCTACAGCGCATTTCTGTCGCGCATGGTCCCGGCGGGTTCGCCCGACGGCGCCGCTGGCAGCGCCTGGTACGCGCTCGTGATGAAGCCCTGGAAAGGGCGCGTCGACGTGCCGCCGCAATGGCCGCTGCCCGATACCGACGCCGTCGTCCAGGCCCTGCACCAGGTGGCGACGCTGCCGTGGATGCAGCGTCCGGTGCTGGTGCGCGAATGGGTCGGCGCCGCGCTGCAACAAAGCCCGGATCGGGCGCCGAGCGGGCTGAGCGATCTGAGCGCCGACGCGCTGCGCCTGAGCTGCACTCTGCTCGATTCCCCTCTTCCCCCGGAACTGAGCAGGCACTACATTGAGCCCCATCCCTGACCTTCCCTGGCCCCGGCGCCATGCCCCTGGAGGAATGCAAATGAAGAAACTTCTAAAACCCACGTGCCGGCGTGCCGCGCTGCGGCGGTCGGCGCTGCTTGTGCCGCTGCTTGTGCCGCTGACCGCGCCGCTGCTCGCTCTGGTGCTGCTTAGCAGCGCAGGCGCTGCGCAGGCCCAGGACGAAAAGGCGTTGAACCAGCGCGGCCTGGCCGCCACCTGTGCAAGCTGCCATGGCACCGCCGGCAGGGCAGTGGCGAACAGCGCGGTTCCCGGGCTGGCTGGCATGCCCGCGATCTACATGGTGGAGCAGATGAAAGCCTTCAAGGCAGGCACGCGCACGGCGACAGTGATGCACCAGCTCGCCAAGGGCTACAGCGAGGCGCAGATCGAGCAACTCGCGGCGTACTTTGCCGCACAACCGAAGTGAGGCCGCGCATGAGCATGAACCAGCAACGACGCGAATGGTTGAAGGGTGCGGGCGCGGTGGGCGCCGCGGGCACGTTCGGCAGCGGCCTGGGCGTTCTGGGATTGAGCGGCTGCGCCACGACGAGCGTTCCCGCGTCGACGCGCGTGCTCGTGGTCGGCGGCGGCTACGGCGGCGCCACCACGGCGAAGTACGTGCGCCTTCTGTCCGACAACAAGATCGATGTCGTGCTCGTCGAACCCGGTGACGCGTTCGTGTCCTGCCCCATCTCCAACCTCGTGCTGGGCGGCAGCAAGACGATGTCCGACATCACCGTGCCGTATGCGGGGCTGGAAAAGACGCACGGCGTGACGGTCGTGAGAGACATGGTCGCGAGCATCGACAGCGCGAAGAAAACCGTGACGCTGGCCTCGGGCCCGACGATCCGTTACGACAAGCTCGTGCTGTCGCCGGGCGTCGAGATGATGTGGGGCAGCGTGCTCGGACTGCAAGAAGCGAACGCGAACGGGCGCATCCTGCAAGCGTGGAAAGCCGGCCCGGAAACCGTCGCGCTTCGCAAGCAGCTCGAGGCCATGCCCGACGGCGGCGTGTATGCCATCGTCATCCCCGAAGCGCCGTACCGCTGCCCGCCCGGCCCCTACGAGCGCGCTTGCCAGGTCGCGAGCTATTTCAAGGCGGTGAAGCCGAAGTCGAAGGTTCTGATCCTCGACGCGAACCCGGATGTCACGTCCAAGGGGGCGCTGTTCAAGAAAGTCTGGGCCGAGATGTACCCGGGCATGGTTGAGTACCGCGCCCAGCACAAGGCGACCGCGGTGAACGTCAACAACGGCAGCGTGTTGTTCGAGGTGCAGGACGACGTGAAGGCCGACGTGCTGAACGTGCTGCCCCCGATGCGCGCCGGCGCCATCGCGGTGCGCACCGGCCTGGCGAACATGAACGCGCGCTGGTGCGGCGTGAACTACCAGACCTTCGAGTCGACGCTCGCCAAAGACATTCACGTGATCGGCGACGCGATCCAGATCGCCCCGGGAATGCCCAAGAGCGGCCACATGGCGAACAGCCACGCCAAGGTGTGCGCAGCGGCGATCGTCGCCCAGCTGGGCGGCTGGGCCGTGAACCCGGCGCCGATGCTCAACAACACCTGCTACAGCTTCGTCGACGCGAAGAACGTGATCCACGTCGCCAGCGTGCACGAATACGTGGCGGCGGAGAAGACGTTCAAGACGGTCGCCGGCTCGGGCGGCGTGTCGCCCAGGCCGACGGAACTGGAAGGCAGCTTCGCGTGGAACTGGGCGCGCACGATCTGGGCGGATACGCTGGGGTGATGCTGCGTCATACCGGCGCAAGCCGGTATCCAATGGTGGGAGGCGACAGTGGAGCCCCGTTCGCCGGGCTGACGGCGGCGTTCGAAAAATTGGGAATCACGACGATGGGATGCTTGCTCAAAGGCGGCGGAGGCCTCTACCCAAGGCTGCGCATCGGTGCGGTCTTGCTCGCCGCGGGCGAAGGCCGGCGCATGGGC
>JANOLA010000746.1:0-6205 GCA_031419535.1 Burkholderiales bacterium
GTAATCTTGCGCATGGGCTCGTAGCGCGACGACTCGCTGCGCAGCGGGTGCGCCGTCTGGCTGCCGTCCCAATGCGGATCCTCGATCGATTCGAAGACCTGCCGCAGCTTCTGCCCCCAACTGCTGCGAATCATGTGGAAATAGGCGTTGTGCTCGTCGATGCAGGCGATTTGCTGAGTCTGGAAGCGTTCGCGTTCGTAGACGAGCAGGTCCAGCGGCAGCCCGACCGAAAGATTCGACTTCAAGGTCGAGTCCATCGACACCAGCGCACATTTGGCAGCCTCGTCCAGCGGCGTCGCGGGCGTGAGCATGCGGTCGAGAACGGGCTTGCCGTATTTCGACTCGCCGATCTGGAAGTAACACGTCTCGCGCGTCGCTTCGATGAAGTTGCCTGCCGAATAGACGAGAAACAAGCGCATCGCCTCGCCGCGAATCTGGCCGCCGAAGATCATCGAGGTGTTGAAGTCCACGCCCGTTTGCTTGAGCGACGCGCCGTCTTGCTCGTAGACGCGCCGCACCGCGCTGCCGAGCACTCGGGCCGCGTCGAACATGCTGGTGGCGTTCCAGATCGTCAGCGGCACTGCATTGCCGTTGTCGAGTTTCTCAACCTGCAGAAGTTCGCGCACCGACTGCGAGATCGACAGATTGCCCGAGGAGAGCATCACCATGAATCGGTCGCCCGCAGCCTCGTACACCATCATTTTGCGAAAGGTGCCGATCTGGTCCAGGCCGGCGTTGGTGCGCGAGTCGGACAGGAATACCAGGCCGGCGTCGAGTTTGATGCCGATGCAGTAGGTCATGGCGTTGTTCCGGGGGACTAAAGCTTGATTTTGCAGCCCACGGCGCCCAGCACCAGCATGCTGCGGGCTCCGACCGCGGCCTTCGCATCACCTTGGCCTGGCCCTTGCGCCATGCCCAGCGGATGCGAAGTGTCGAGCAGCGCTTGCCACGCACCGGCTGGCAGCGTGAACTGGACCTCGGCAGCACTGCCATTGATCAACCACAGCAGCGGCGCCGCGGCGCGGCCGGGCTTGCCGATCAGGCACGCCAGCGCCAGTTGCCCCGCTTGGCGCCATTCATCGCCGTGCAACGGTTTGGCGTCGGCGCGCAGCCAGGTCAGGTCTTGCACGCCTTGCGCGTCGGCCAGGCCGTCGTACCAGCGGCTGCCCAGCGGCAGGGCCTGGCGGCGCAATTCCAGAACTCGCTGTGTGAAAGCCATCAGGTCGGCGTCAATCCGGTCCCAGGCGATCCACGTGATTTCATTGTCCTGGCAGTAGGGGTTGTTGTTGCCGCCTTGGGTGTGGCCGAGCTCGTCGCCGGCGGCGAGCATCGGCGTGCCTTGCGCGAGCAGTTGCGTCGCCAAGAGGGCGCGCTGCAAACGGCCGCGCAGCGCGTTCACTTGCGGGTCTTCGCTCGGACCCTCTGCGCCGCAGTTGTGGCTGTGGTTGTGACCGTGACCGTCGCGGTTGTTCTCGCCGTTCGCGAGGTTGTGCTTCTGGCTGTAGCTCACAAGGTCGCGCAGTGTGAAGCCATCGTGCGAGATCGCGTAGTTGACCGATTCCGCCGGCATGCGCCCCTGCGCCTGGAACGTCGCGGATGATGCGCACAGGCGCTGGGCGAATTCGCCGCGCGTGCCGCCGTGTTCGACCCAGAAGCCGCGCATCGTGTCGCGGAAGCGGTCGTTCCACTCGAGCCAGCCGTGCGGAAAGCCGCCCAACTGGTAGCCGCCGGGGCCGACGTCCCACGGCTCGGCGATCATCTTCAAGGTGCAGAGCAGTGGGTCTTGCGCGATCGCGCTGAACAGCAGCGCGCGCCTGTCGAAGCCGTGGTCGCCGCGGCCGAGCACGGGCGCGAGGTCGAAGCGGAAGCCGTCGACGTGCATCTCGCCGGCCCAGTAGCGCAGGCTGTCCATCACGAGCTGCACGACGCGCGGCTGGCGCAGGTCGAGTGCGTTGCCGCAGCCGGTGGGGTTCTCGTAATGCGAGCGGTGCTGCGCTTGCAGGCGGTAGTACAAGGCGTTGTCGAGGCCGCGAAAGCTGAAGGTGGGCCCGGTTTCGTCGCTCTCCGCCGTGTGGTTGTAGACGACGTCGAGAATCACTTCGATGCCGGCGCGGTGCAGGCGCTTCACCATCGCGCGGAACTCGTCGCGCGGGCTCATTCCGCCCGCGCCGCTGGCCAGGCGCGGCTCGACGCAGAAAAAGCCGAGCGTGTTGTAGCCCCAGTAGTTCGTGAGGCCCATGCGCACGAGGCGCTGCTCGTCCAGGTGCTGCTGCACCGGCAGCAGGCTCACCGCGGTGACGCCCAGGCGCTTCAGGTGGGCGATTGCCGCGTCGTGCGCCAGGCCTGCGTAGGTGCCGCGCAAGGCCTCGGGCACGTCAGCGTGCAGCTTCGTGAAACCCTTGACATGCAGCTCGTAGAGCACAGTGTCGGCGAGTGGCGTGTGCGGGTGCACGTCGCCGGCCCAGTCGTAGGCGTTGTCGACGACCCTCGCCTTCAAAGCGAAGGCGCCGTTGTCGCGCGGGTCGGGGTGGTGCGGGTGGTGCGGGTCGGCGCCGAAGTGCTCGGCGCGCCACTCGAAGCGGCCGGCGATTTCACGCGCGTACGGGTCCAGCAGCAGCTTGTGCGCATTGAAGCGCTGGCCGCGTTCCGGCCGCCACGGCCCATGAGCCCGATAGCCGTAGAGCAGCCCGGGCGCCGCGCCTTCCAGGTAGCCGTGCCACACGTCGTGGTGCCGCGCCGGCAGGGGCGTGCGCGACAGCTCGCGCGAGCCGTCGGCGTCGAACAGGCACAACTCGATAGCCTTCGCGTGCGCCGAGACCACGGCGAAGTTGACGCCGCGGCCGTCCCAGCTCGCGCCGAGCGGCCAAGGCCGGCCGGCCGCGAGGATCATCTCCCGAGCGGCTCGACGTTCCAGATCTGGCGCGCGTACTCGCGAATCGTCCGGTCCGACGAAAACACGCCCATGCTGGCGACATTCGCGATTGCGCGCGACGCCCACTCGGCTGGCGTGCGATAGAGCGCGTCGACCCGGCCTTGCGTTTGCACATAGGCGTCGTAATCGGCGAGCAGCAGGTAGTGGTCGCCGCCCCACAGCAGCGAGTCGACCAGGCCGCGGTAACGGTCCGGCTCCGAGGCGCTGAATCCGCCGTTGCCGATGGCGTCGAGCACCGCTTTCAACGCCGGGTTGCTCTCGTACAGGCGCAGCGGGTGGTAGCCGGTGCGGCGCAGCGCCATCACCTCGGGCGTGCGCAGGCCGAAGATGAAGATGTTGTCGTCGCCGACGTTCTGCCGGATTTCGATGTTCGCGCCGTCGTCGGTGCCGATCGTCAGCGCGCCGTTCAGCGCGAGTTTCATGTTGCCGGTGCCCGACGCTTCCGTGCCGGCGGTGGAAATCTGCTCCGACAAGTCGGCGCCGGGCATGATGAGCTCGGCCACCGACACGCCGTAGTTCGGAATGAACGCGACCTTCAGGCGCCCAGCCACGCGCGGGTCGTTGTTGATCACTGTGCCCACGTCGTGGATGAGCCGGATGATCGTCTTGGCCATGTGGTAGCTCGACGCCGCCTTGCCCGCGAAGATGCAGGTGCGCGGCACCCAGTCGGCGTTCGGCGCCGCGAGGATCGCCTGGTAGCGCGTGA
Source organism: Burkholderiales bacterium (assembly GCA_031419535.1). Classification (GTDB taxonomy): domain Bacteria; phylum Pseudomonadota; class Gammaproteobacteria; order Burkholderiales; family Burkholderiaceae_C; genus JAEMQF01. Next base: position 3,639 of record JANOLA010000746.1, read on the forward strand.
CGATGTGCAGCACGTTGAGCAGCTGGCGCTTGTATTCGTGGATGCGCTTCACCTGCACGTCGAACAGGCTGTTCGGGTCGAGCTCGATGCCGGTGGTCTTCTTCACATGCTCGGCCAGGCGCAGCTTGTTGGCGCGCTTCACGCGCAGGAACTGCTCGCGGAAGGCGCTGCTGCCCTGGTTTTCGCGCAGGCGCTTGAGTTGGTCGAGGTCCAGGCGCCAGCTCGTGCCGAGCGTGCGATCGAGCAGGCTCGACAGGCCGGGGTTCGCCTGCGCCAGCCAGCGCCGCGGCGTCACACCGTTCGTCATGTTCACGAAACGCTGCGGCCACAGGCTGGCGAAGTCGGCGAATATCGTTTTCACCAGCAGCTCGGAGTGCAGCGCCGAAACGCCGTTCACCTTGTGGCTGCCCACGACTGACAAGTGCGCCATGCGCACGCGACGTTCGCCGTTCTCATCGATCAGCGAAATCCGCGCGAGCAGGCCCAGATCGCCCGGGCGCTGCGCGGCGGCATCGTCGAGCATTTCCTGGTTGATGCGGAAAATGATTTCCAGGTGGCGCGGCAACACGTGCTGGATCAAGCCCACCGGCCAAGTCTCCAGCGCCTCGGGCATCAGCGTGTGGTTCGTGTACGAAAAGACGCGCTGGCACATCGCCCACGCCGGCGCCCATGCCATGCCGTGCTCGTCGCACAGCATGCGCATCAACTCCGCCACACCGATGGCGGGGTGCGTGTCGTTCAGGTGGATCGCCACCTTGTCCTCGAGGTTCGCGAGCGACCCATGCTCTTCGAGGTGGCGCGCGACGATGTCTTGCAGGGACGCGGCGACGAAAAAATACTCCTGGCGCAGGCGCAGTTCGCGCCCGGCCGGTGTGCTGTCGTTCGGGTACAGCACCCAGGAGATGTTTTCGTATTCGTTCTTGATGCCCGCGGCTCGCGCGTAGTCTCCCGTGTTGAACGCGTGCAGGTCGATGTGCGCGGGCGCCTGCGCCTTCCACAAGCGCAGCGTGCTCACCTTGGCCGTGCCGTGGCCGGGAATCACCATGTCGCAGGCCTTGGCCGCCACTTCGCCGGCAGCGCGCCAGGTGGCCTTACCGCTGGCGTGTTCGACCCAGCCGCCGAAGCGCACCGGGTAGCTGATGCCGCTGCGCGGGAATTCCCAGGCCGTGCCGTTTTCCAGCCAGGGGTCGGGGTATTCGACCTGACAGCCGTTCTGGATTTCCTGCGCGAACATGCCGTACTCGTAGCGGATGCCGTAGCCGAACGACGGCAGGCCGAGCGTGGCCATCGAGTCGAGGAAACACGCCGCCAGCCGCCCCAGGCCGCCGTTGCCCAATGCGGCGTCAGCTTCGAGGTCGGCCACGTCTTCGAGCCGCTTCGCATGCGCGGCGACGCCGCGTTCGGCGGGTTCCGTCAGGTCCAGCGCGCCGAGCGCGTTGCCGAGCGTGCGGCCGATCAGGAATTCCATCGACAGGTAATAGACGCGGCGCGCCTTGGCCGCCGACTCCATGGTTTGCGTCGCGACCCAGCGCCTCGACAACTGCTGGCGCGCCACTTGCGACACGGCCTGCATCAGCTCGGCGGGGCTCGCCGAGGCGGGGTTGACGCCGACGGTTTGCAGCAGGTGCTCCTCGATCGCCGCCGCGATCTGCGAAGGTGCTGGTGTGGAAACAAGGCTCAAGGGGTGTTCCTTCTCCGTTTTTGAGCGGTCAATCCGCGGTGCATGCACACGGTATGCATTTTGCGAGCCCGCAATGTACAGCCAGACTTTGGCCATCCAGGCTGGTCCACGCGATCGCGCCGGGCAGCGTGACGTTTGGCGCCAAAATGCCAGCATGCCGGACCCAGGAGGAACACGATGAACATCAACGACCCATCCCTGAACGTGGACCGGCGCAAGCGCATCGTCGCCCTCGTGCTGGCAGGCGGGCGCGGCAGCCGGCTGAAGAACCTGACGGATCGGCGCGCCAAGCCGGCGGTCTACTTCGGCGGCAAGTTCCGCATCGTCGACTTCGCACTGTCGAACTGCCTCAACTCCGGGATTCGGCGCATCGGCGTCATCACGCAGTACAAGTCGCACAGCCTGCTGCGCCACCTGCAGCGTGGCTGGGCGTTCCTGCGCGGCGAGATGAACGAGTTCGTCGACCTGCTCCCGGCGCAGCAGCGCACCGATGAAGAGCATTGGTACCGCGGCACGGCCGACGCGGTGTTCCAGAACATCGACATCCTGGAGGGCTACGGTGCCGACTACATCGTCGTGCTCGCCGGCGACCATGTCTACAAGATGAACTATTCGCTGATGCTCGCCGACCACGTGGCCAAGGGCCGAGTGTGCACGGTGGCGTGCATCGCCGTGCCGCGCGCCCAGGCCACGGCGTTCGGCGTGATGGCGGTGGACGAGCAAGGCAGAATTGTCGACTTCGTCGAAAAGCCGGCCGACCCGCCCGCGATGCCCGGCGACCCCGACCAGGCGCTGGCGAGCATGGGCATCTACGTCTTCAACGCGCGTTTCCTCTACGACGAGCTGGCGCGCGACATCGCCGACCCGAACTCGAGCCACGACTTCG
>JANOLA010000747.1:0-2173 GCA_031419535.1 Burkholderiales bacterium
CGCTTCGGGGGCGAGCAGCAGCAGCAAGGCGATCAGCGCCGACCACAGCGCGGCGAACATCACGCCGGTGAGCAGCAGGCGCGGCGCGGTCTCGCTCGGATGGGCCGCGAGCGATCGATCCGACAAGTCGCGCTGCGCGATGCCGAACACGAGCAGGATCGACAGCAGCGCGCCGCCGAAGGCGCCGAACTGCACCCACAGCGCTGCCGCGCCGAACAGCATCGCGAGCAGCGCACCGACCGCGGCGCCTCCCGACGTACCCAGCACATAGGGCTCAGCCAGCGGGTTGCGCAGCAGCACTTGCAGCAGCGCACCCGCCACGGCGAGCAAGGCCCCTGTGCCGAACGCGGCAAGCGCACGCGGCAGGCGCAGCCCGTGCAGCACCTGAGCGTTGGCGCTGGTGTCGGGTTGCAGCAGGAGGCGCAAGACCTCGTCCAATGGAATCGCGCTGCTGCCGACGCCGAGCGTCAACAAAAATGCGCCGGCCGTCAACAGCACCAGCCCGGCCCAGACTTGCCAGATGGGACGCATGACGTGTTTCGCGTGCGTGAGCCTGCGCGGACCTGCTCAGCCGCTGCCGTCGCCTGACCAACTGCTAGCGCGCCGCATATTCCAGCGCGACCAGAACGTTGCGCCCGGACGTGTTGTAGCCCTGGGCGAGTTCGTGCTGCCTATCCGTCGCATTGTTCAGGCGCGCGAGCACACTCAGCTCAGCCGTGATGGCATAAGCCGCGTGCAGGTTCAACAAGTTGTAGCCACCCATGCGCGACGCCTGTGCATTGCTCGCCACGTCAAAGCGTGCGCCTTGTGCGAGCCACTCGATGCCCACGCGCCACGGCCCCGGCGTGGCGGTGAGGCCGGCGCTGCCGTACTGGCGCGCGCGCCGCGGCAGGCAATTGCCTGTGCCCACGTCGATCGCGTCTTGCCGCGTCAGTTCAGCGCGCGCATTCCAGGGCGCGTGCACGATGGCGCCGCTCAAGGTCGCGCCGCGAATGCGCGCGCGGTTCACGTTGATCATTGTGGAAAATGTCGGGTCGATCGCGATCAGGTCGCGCACGCGGTTCTCGAACAGCACCAAACCGCCTTGCACGGAGCCGGAGTCGAAGTTCGCCGCGACTTCGGCGTTGCGCGAACGCTCCGGTTTCAGACCGGGATTGCCGGAGAAGCCGAAGCTGAGCGGGTAGTACAAGTCATTGAAGCTCGGTGCCTTGAATCCGCTTCCAAGACCCAACGAGGCGCGCCAGCGCGGTGCGATGCGATAGCCGTAGGCGATGTTGCCCGTGGTGCGGCCGCCGTATTGGCCGGTGTAGTCCTCGCGCAGCGCGGCCTGGACGAGGTGCGAACCCAACTCGGCCGAATAGCCGCCGAGCACCGACCCGGTCTTGCGCGACGTCACCGTGTACGCGGTATCGCTGGCCACGTCTTCGCGCCGCAGTTCCAGCGCGGCAACAAGCTGGCCACCCAGCGCGTTGATGTCGTTCTGCCAGCTCAGTTGGTCCTGGTGCGTGCGAAACGCCCCAGCGCACAAGCCGCCGCTGGCGACGCTGTCGTCGCTGCCACGCGCCAGGCGCAGCGTGCTGCGCCACTGCGTATCGATGCGATTGCGGCTCTCCACCGAGAGCGCGCTGAGGCGCTGGCGATTCACGGCGTCATTGCCCGGACCGCAGTCGAAAAATGTACTGCCCCTGCTGCGCTGCAGGCGGCCGACCACACTCTGGCCGCTGGCCCACTCTTGTTCGAGCGACACGCCGATGTTCTGGTTGCGGTACGGGTCGGTGTCGGGATCGAACGAAAACGCATTGGCCGCGTTCGTTGCCGAGAAGGCCCGCGACTCGGAGATTCCCGCCTGTAGCGAGAGCTTGGTCGCGCCGAACTCGCGCCCGACGCCCACGGACGCCTCGCGTGTGCGCCAACTGCCCACGCCAACTCGCGCCTGCGTGCGCGGGTGGCTGCGCGTGAAGATCTGAATCACACCTCCGATCGCGTCGGCGCCGTACAAGCTGCTCGCGGCGCCGCGCACGATCTCGATGCGATCGATCTGCGCCAGCGCAATGTTCTCCCAGGCGTTCAAGCCGGCGGTCGCCGAGTTGACGCGCACGCCGTCGATCAACAGCGCGACATGATTCGCGTTCGAGCCGCGAATGAAAACACCCGACAGCTGGCCGGGCCCGCC
>JANOLA010000748.1:0-1622 GCA_031419535.1 Burkholderiales bacterium
TGCAGTTCCCGGCCAACACGGTCGCCGAACTGATCGCGGCGGCGAAAGCAAAGCCGAACACCATCTCGTTCGCGTCGGTCGGCAACGGCTCGCCCGGCCACCTCGCCGGCGAGCTGCTGAAGCTGCGCACCGGCACCCAGATGACGCACATCCCGTACCGCGGCGGCGGTCCCGCGGTCACCGACGTGATGGGCGGCCAGGTGCCGCTGCTGTGGGTGTCGATTCCCGCCGCGGCGCAGTTCGTCAAGACCGGTAAGTTGAAGGCGCTCGGCGTGTCGACGCTCAAGCGCAGCGCGGCGTTCCCCGACGTGCCGACGCTGCAGGAAGCCGGCGTGCCCGACTTCGAAGTCGACTCCTGGTACGCGATGTTCGTTCCGGCGAAAACGCCGCCCGCGGTGATCGACAAACTGAACCGCGCGCTGAACAGCGTGGTCGCGGACCCAGGCATTCGCGAAAAGCTGTTGGCGCAGGGCAGCGAGGCCGTGGGTGGAACGCCCGAAGCGCTGGCGAAGACCGTCGCCGCCGAGCTGCCGAAGTGGGCCAAGCTCGCGAAGGACGCGAACATCAAGGCCGATTGATGGCGGCCGCGACATCTGCCGTGACAACTGCCGCGACGGCGGGCGCAGCGCTCGCTGCTTCCGTGGGCATGAGCCCCGCCCGGCCGCCCGTAGGGGCTCATTCCCGCTTGGCGGGACCGGCCGAAGGCCTTAGGGTGCACCAGTGACCGAGCTCGTCGCCGGGTTGGTCGCCAAAGCGCGCGCGGCGCAACGCATCGCCAATGGCTACGACCAGGCGCGCGTCGACGAGCTCGTGGCCGCCGCGGGCTGGGCGATCATGGAGCCGGCCCGCAACCGTGAACTCGCCGAACTCGCCGTCGCCGACACCGGCATCGGCAACGCCGACGACAAGGTGCGCAAGAACCACCGCAAGACCTTCGGCCTGTTGCGCGATCTGCAAGGTGCGAAATCGGTGGGCGTGATCGGCGAAGACGTGGCCAAAGGCTTGATTGAAATCGCCCGGCCGGTGGGCGTGGTGTGCGCGATCACGCCGTCGACGAACCCGGCCGCGACGCCGGCCAACAAGATCATCAACGCGCTGAAGGGCCGCAACGCGGTGATCGTCGCGCCGTCGCCCAAGGGCTGGGCGACTTGCGAGCGGCTGATTCAATTCGTGCACGCGCAGTTCACGCGCATCGGCGCACCGCACGACCTGGTGCAACTGCTGCCTTCGCCGGTGAGCAAGGAATCCACGGCAGAGCTGATGCGCCAGTGCGACCTGGTCGTGGCCACCGGCTCGCAGGCCAACGTGCGCGCGGCCTACGCGAGCGGCACTCCGGCGTTCGGCGTCGGCGCGGGCAACGTGGCGGCGATCGTCGACGAAAGTGCCGACGTGCAGCTCGCCGCCGACCGCATCCTGCGCTCGAAAACCTTCGACAACGCGACTTCGTGTTCGTCGGAGAACAGCCTGGTGATCGTGGACGCGGTGCGTGCCGCGCTGCTCGATGCGTTGTGCCAACGCGGCGCGGTGTTGCTCGGTGCCGCGCAGAAGCAGCAGTTGCGAGCGGCCATGTGGCCGGGCGGCAAGCTGTCGCCTGGCGTGATCGGCCAGTCGGCCAGCGTGGT
>JANOLA010000749.1:0-5584 GCA_031419535.1 Burkholderiales bacterium
TCGAGCTCGAGCTTCTTCTGCAACCAGTCGAGCGGAATGTCTTGCGTGAAGTCGGTGAGCAGCTCCACGCCCTTGAAGTAGGCGGCGAAAGCGCGGTCGAACTTGTCGTACTGCGCTTCGTCTTTCACCAGCGACGCGCGAGCCAGGTAGTAGAAGTCGTCGACCGAGTTGTCGATCACGCCCTCTTTGATGGCTTCGAGCAGCACCAGGTACTCCTTGACGGAGACCTTCAATTTCGCGGCGCGCAGGGTGTAGAAGAAGTTGATCAGCATGGCGGTCTATTGTGGCGCGAAAGAGGTGTTCACTCGATGCTTGGCCCGTGCCGCAGCCAGTTCTCAACACGCAGATTGGGGACACGCGCGAATTCCCGTTCGTTGGCGGTCACCAGCCGAGCGTCACGATCGACAGGGCCAGATCCTCGAGGCGCACGTGCTGCACGCGGCGCAACAGGGTGGCGTCGCGAGCTTTGGCAATGGCGCTGAAGACGTCCGTGTCGAGCAGGTAAGTCATCGCGTGCCGCGGCGCGGCGCGCGGGTTCGGTGCCGAACAACGCGGTCCAGTCCCGCTCGGCAAGTGGGCGGACGTCTCGTGTATCGGCCAGCGCACGGCCGAGCTGGTCTGCGTCCTTGTCGGTGAGCGGCGGAAGTGCCGCGAGCACTTCGCCGAGGGTGCGCTTCTTCTCGCGCAACACAATCTCGTCGCCACGTCGGAAGATTTCGACGGTCTTGGAACTGAACCGGAACTCCTTGGGCAGGCGCACCGCCTGGCTGTTGCCGGATTGAAAAACCGTGGTGCTGGCCATGCTCGACCCTCGCGTCACAAAAGATATACGGATAGCATATACGGCCATTCGTCATGACCATGCCGCTGGAGCACGGTGCGCGTGGCCTATGCGCGTTTCGCCGCCGATCCACCTTTACGCTTCGCTGCCGACGGGGTGTGGCGCTTCAACCACGCAAAGAACTCACCATACCAAAGCTTCGAATTTCGCGGCTTGAGGATCCAATGGTTCTCGTCGGGGAACCACACCAGACGTGCGTCGACGTTGCGTGCTTTCAGCGTGTTGTAGTAGGCCAGGCCTTGCTGATCGGGAACGCGGTAGTCGAGCGCGCCGTGCAGCACGAGAGTGGGCGTGCGCATCGCGCCCGCGAAGGCATGCGGGCTTTGTGCGTCGATCTTGCGCCGGTCGTCCCAGTACCAGGCGCCGAACTCGCGCTCGTGCAAGGTGTAGCAATCGTCGGCGAACATGGCTGTCCAGTCGTAGCAGCCGGCGTGGCACACATAGGCCTGGTAGCGCCCGGGCTTCACATGGCCGTTCATCCACGCGACCATGTAGCCGCCGTAGCTGCCGCCCGCGGCGAAGATGCGTCTGCGGTCGACCCACGGCTTCTTCAGCAGCCAGTCGGTTCCGGCTTCGATGTCTTGCAGTTCGTACTCGCCGAAGCGGTGCGTGATGCTGTCGAGAAAGCGGTGGCCGAAACCGCTCGAGCCGTGGTAGTTGACGCAAGCCACCACATAGCCTTGCGCCGCGAACACATGGGTGTTCCAACGGTAGTGGAAGGTGTCGCCGCTCGCCGCGTGCGGACCGCCGTGGATGCTGTGCAGCACCGGGTATTTCTTCTTCGGATCGAAGCCGCTTGGGTAGACCAGCCACATCTGCACCGGCTCGCCGCGCGCGCCAGTCACTTCCACTTCTTCGTTGTGCCCGAAGCGCAGTTGCGACAAGGCTGCATCGTTGAATGTCTCGATGCGCAACGCCTCGCCGTTGCGCCAGGCGGTGGCGCGAGCCGGGTGTTGCATCGAGTCGGCAACCGTCACGGCAACGCCGCCGGCCAGGTCGAAGCCCTGCACCCAGCCGCCCAGCACCACGGGCGTGGCCTTGGCCGCGGCGATGTCCCATGCATGAAGGTGGCAGCGTCCGTGATCCTCACTCGTGAACAACAAGGTGTTGGCATCGGCCGACCAGCGCAGCGGCGCATTCACTGAGCGGTCCCAAGCGTCGCTGAGCACACGCCAACGTGAGCCGCGCTTGACCAGTGCGGCGTGGCTCGGCGCCGTGATCTTGCGGCCTTGGTGGCTGGCGATGAACGCCACGCTCTGGCCGTCCGGGCTGTAGCGCGGCGCGCTGAAGTCCCAGGCCTTGTCGAGCGCGAGCCAACTGAAACTGGAGGTGCGCAGCAGCAGTTCGCTCAGCGCATGGAAGTGGTCGATGCGCTTCTCGGCATTCGGGTCGTGCATGAACACGATTGCCCTGCCGTCGGGCGAGATGTCAAACGTGTTCGCGTCGGGCTCGGCGCGCGGCAACTCGAAGCCGCTGCCTTCGAACAGGTCGCGCACTTTGCCGGTTTCCACATCGAGCACATGCAGGTGCGCCGCCCGTCCCATCGGCAGCGAATGATCCCAGAAGCGGTACTGCGTTTCGCTCGTGACGTAGGCGCTTTCCTTGCGGTCCTTGAATGTCTTGAACTGCTTCGCTTGCGCCGCCGCGCCGCGCAGCTCGGGCCAGACCCAGGCGACGAAGGCGATGCGCTTGCCGTCGGGAAACCACTTGAAGGCCTCGACGCCGGGAGCGAAGTCGCTGATGCGGCGCGCCTCGCCACCGTCCGGGGCGATCAGGTAGAGCTGCGGCGCCTCATCCTTCTTGCCTTGCTGCTCGCGCTTGCCGACGAAGGCGATGGCGTCACCGCGCGGCGACCATGCTGCCTGGCCATCTTTCTCGCCACACAACGTGAGCCGGCGTGGCGCACCGCCGAAGGTCGAGAGCAGCCAAAGATGCGACTGCGCCTTGTTCTCGTCCATCGAGTAGCTCGACACCGAGCACACCGCTTGCGAGCCGTCGGGCGACAAACCTATGCCGCCGATGCGCTCGAGCTTCCACAATTCATCGACCGTGATCGGATGTTTCTTCTGCGCCATCGCTCGGCCCTCGGGGCAAGGTTCAGCGCGGCCTGTCGAGTTGCCAGCGCAAGTGGGTTTGCACGGCCGGCCATTCGTCGGCTGTGATGCTGTAGACCGCGGTGTCGCGCAAGGTGCCGTTGGCGGCGCGCTGGTGGTTGCGCAGAATCCCGTCGAGCTGCGCGCCCAGGCGCTCGATGCCGCGCCGGCTTTGCGTGTTGAAGCGGTGCGTGCGGAACTCGACCGCGATGCAATCGAGCGCGTCGAACGCGTGGCCGAGCAGCAGCAGCTTGCACTCGGTATTGAGCATCGTGCGCTGCACGCGCTTCGCGTACCAGGTGCTGCCGATCTCGACGCGCTTGTTCGCCGCGTCGATGTTCATGTAGGTCGTCATGCCCACCGGAGTTCCCGTGGCGTCGAGCACGGTGAAGGGCAGCATCGATCCCGCGGCCTGCAAGCCCAGGCGTCGCGCGATTTCGGCGTCCATCGTTTCGGGCGATGGCACGGCCGTGTACCAGAGCTTCCAGAGTTCGCCGTCGCGCACCGCTTCGCTGAGAGCGGCGGTGTGATCCGCGCTCAGCGGCACGAGCCGCGAATGTTTGCCGCTGAGCGCGACCGGGTCCGGCCAGGGCATCGGCGACTACCGATTGTGCCGCTGCATGAACACCAGCTTCTCGAACAACGACACATCCTGCTCGTTCTTCAGCAGTGCCCCCACCAGCGGTGGCACGCTCACCTTGTCGTCCTTGCTCTGCAACGCCTCGAGCGGAATGTCTTCCGCGAGGAGCAGCTTCAGCCAGTCGAGCAGCTCGCTCGTCGAAGGCTTCTTCTTCAGCCCCGGCAGGCCGCGCACGTCGTAGAAATTCTTCATTGCCGCGCTGAGCAGGTCTTTCTTCAGGTTCGGGAAGTGAACGTCGACGATTTGCTTCATCGTGTCGGCTTCCGGGAACTTGATGTAGTGGAAGAAGCAGCGGCGCAGAAACGCGTCAGGCAGTTCCTTCTCGTTGTTCGACGTGATGAACACGAGCGGCCGGTGTTTCGCCTTGATGAGTTCGCGCGTCTCGTAGACGTAGAACTCCATGCGGTCGATCTCGCGCAGCAGGTCGTTCGGGAACTCGATGTCGGCCTTGTCGATCTCGTCGATCAGCAGCACCACCGGCTTGTCCGCGGTGAAGGCCTGCCAGAGGATCCCCTTGACAATGTAGTTGTGGATGTTCTTCACGCGCTCGCCGCCGTCGACGTCGGCCAGTTGGCTGTCGCGCAGGCGGCTCACCGCGTCGTACTCGTACAGGCCCTGCTGCGCCTTGGTCGTGCTCTTCACGTGCCATTGCAGCAGCGGCATGCCCAGGGCGCCGGCCACTTCTTCGGCGAGCATCGTTTTTCCCGTGCCGGGTTCGCCCTTCACGAGCAGCGGGCGTTGCAACGTGACGGCGGCGTTCACCGCGAGCATCAGGTCGTGCGTGGCGACGTAGGAATCGGTACCTTGGAATTTCATGCGTGGGCGTTTCAGCGTTGGGTTGCATCCAGCCCGTGGCTTGCACGCGCCTGGGACGGCGGCGCGAGGCTCGCGATAGCTGAGTTGGCGCGTCGTCCGAGGCCAGTATAAGGGCCCCTATAATCGCGCGCTGCTTTGCACCCACCTCTTCAATTTTCAGTCGTAGAACCATGAAAAAGCTGTTGACGATCGCGCTGGCCTTGCTTGCCGGGACCACCCCACCCGCCATCGCCCAGGACGCGAAAGCCGGCGAGGGCAAGGTGGCCATGTGCATCGGCTGCCACGCCATTCCCGGCTACCAGGCGAGCTTCCCCGAAATTCACAAGGTGCCGATGATCGCCGGCCAGGGCGCGAAGTACATTGCCGCCTCGCTCAATGCGTACAAGAAGGGCGAGCGCAAGCACCCGACGATGCGCGCGATTGCCGGCTCGATGAGCGAGCAAGACATGGCCGATGTGGCCGCGTATTACGAACAAGAAGGCAAGGGCATGGCGACGGCTGCAAGCACTGCCCCGGTGCCGTCGCCGGTGGTTGCCGAACTGTTGAAGAAAGGCGCCTGCGCATCGTGCCACGGCGACAACCTGAGCAAGCCCATCGACCCCAGCTACCCCAAGCTCGCCGGCCAGCACGCCGATTACCTGTTCGTCGCGTTGAAGGCCTACCAGATCGAGAAGAATCCCGTCGTCGGGCGCAACAATGCCGTGATGATGGGCATGGCCAAGCCCTTCACGCAGAAAGAGCTGAAGGCGATCTCTGCCTACATCGCGTCGCTGCCGGGGGATTTGCGCGTGGTGCCGCAGTCGCGCATGCACTGAGCGGGACGCTGCGAACCATCCCGAGGCCGCTGAAATCAGCGGCTTTTGTCTTTGCCGATGTGGCGCTGACATCAGCGCGCCTTTTCATCGTCAATTCGGCGCGCGCGCGCGCGGGTAGAGCGCGCTACGCTGATGGACGTCGAAATCGGGGTGTCCCGAAATAGCGGCCCGTCCCCACGCGTATGCTGAAGAAAATACCAGTCTCGGAGTTGAAGCTCGGTATGCACTTGCACGAGTTGTGCGGCGCGTGGCTGGCTCACCCGTTCTGGAAATCCAAGTTCGTGCTGGAGGATCCTGCGGATCTGGCCAAGCTGCGTGACAGCGGAGTCACCCATTGCCGGATCGACACGAGCAAGGGCCTTGACCCCGACGCCTCCGC
>JANOLA010000750.1:0-8732 GCA_031419535.1 Burkholderiales bacterium
AAAGCCGGCCCCCTCTCCCCCGTCTTCGGGGGTGAGGGTTGGGGTGAGGGGGCGACGCGCGGCGCAGTTGAACAGGGTCACGAATCAGGACGGCTCACGACAGCGCGCGGTCGACCCACCCGCGCAATGCCGCGAGGTCGTCGGTCACCTCGGGAGGCAGGTCGGCCCAGTCGGAATCGGCATCCTGACTCGAGTCGGCCAGCAGCACTTCGACGCCGCCGTCCTTCGCTTCGCGCACGCCCACGCTGAGCGGAATCGCCGGTCGCGAATCGGCCCGGTCCATCACCACCGGCGTACCGCCGATCGACGAGCCCAGCACGATCACCGGTTGCGAGCCGTTCAGCTCGGCCAGAACCGACAGGCCCTGGTTCAGCGCCTCGGCCTCGATGCGCAGAATCGTCTCGCCCACGCTGTAAGGGCTCTGGCGCACCGTTTTCTGGGTGGCGCCGCCGTTCGCAACGGGGCCGAGCGCAGCCATCAGGACCGCGAAGCTCTCCGTCATCCACAGTCGGTGCGGCTTGCGCAACTCTTGCCTCTCGCTCGTTTGCTTGTTCATGGCTGAAGCGTAGACGGTGAGGTAGCAGGGCCGCAACGATATTCGCGTCAGCAGCCAGTAATCCGTGGAAACACGTGTAATTTGTCTGGACACTGGCGAATATTTCACGACCAGACGGCGCTTGCTGAACGCTCGCTTAGCTTGGCCTTGCTGGCCCCGTGGCCTTGCCGACACAACAAGACGACCCGAATCAGCCCGTGCGCGCCGCCCCGCGCTGGCGCAGCGCCTCATACAGGCACACGCCGCTGGCCACCGACACATTCAAGCTTTCCACCGCGCCCAGCATCGGCAGGTGCGCCAGCAAGTCGCAGGTCTTGCGCGTCAACTGGCGCATCCCGCTGCCCTCGGCGCCGAGCACGAAGGCGAGCGGGCCGCGCAAGTCCAGCTCATAGAGCGACTCGCCGGCATCGTCGGCCAGACCGACGATGCGGACCGAGCGCTCTTTCAGTTCGCCCAGAGTGCGCGCCAAGTTCGTCACCATGAAGTAGGGCACGGTCTCGGCCGCGCCGCTGGCGACCTTGGCCACCGTGGCGTTCACGCCCACCGCGTGGTCCTTCGGTGCGATCACGGCGCTCGCGCCGGCGCCGTCGGCCACGCGCAGGCACGCGCCCAGGTTGTGCGGGTCGGTCACGCCGTCGAGCACCAGCAGCAGCGGGTCGCCTGAAACGCCGTCGAGCGTGTCGTCCAGCGAGTGGCTCACCGGCAGCGGCTGAACGCGCGCGATCACGCCCTGGTGGCGCGGCGTGCCGCAGGTCTTGGTCAATCGCTCATCGTCGCTCGGCACGATGTGGATGCCCGCGGCTTCGGCGCGCTGCGCAAAGTGGCGCATGCGCGCGTCGCGCCGAGCGGCGTCGATCTGAATCTCGAGCACGGTTTGCGGATGCACCTTGACGCGCACGCCCACGGCGTGAAAACCAATCAGCAGTTTGGGGTTCATCGTCGCGATGGTAGCGGCCGGAGGCGAGAACTGCCTCGAGCCGGGGTGCGGGTGCGTCTCGGTTCCGAAGACGCGGCTTGGTCAGCTCAGGCGGACACGCGCAGCAACCCGCCCGCGGTGGCGGCCGCTGTGTAGCCCAGGGTCGGCGCCACATGCATCGCATTGGCCAGGCGCCGCAGCAACGCCGCCAACGCGTGGTGCGGGTCCGCACCACCCGGGGCAACGGCAGGCTCGCCGTGAATCGCGTGCAGCACGCCCGCGTAGGCACGCATCAGACGCGGCGGCACGCCGCTGCCAAGGCTGCCACCCGCCGCACTGGCAGACACCGCGGGCGCGGCCAGGATGCGGCCGGCAAGCAGGTCCAGCCGTTCGCCGAAGGTGCTGCGCCCACCGCCAGCAGCGCCGCCCGGAGCGAGCGCGCGATGCGCCAAGGTGGGCTCGGCGTCGCCGATCTGGTCAAGCGCATGGAAGAGGGCGTACATGAATTCGACGATCGCCTGTTCGAGAAGCAAGTTGCGAGCGGCTTGGGCTGCGGACGCGGCGTCGCTTGCCACTGGCGCATCGCCGGCCGAAAGCTCGCCGCCGCGGTGTTCGCCGCCTGACTGGCCACCCGCCTCGGAACCGAATTCGCCACGGGATTCGCCACTCGGCGCGCCTCCCGGCGAGCCGGGAGGCTCAAAGACACCCAGGATCATGCGTGCCAGCGATTGGCGCTGCTCGCCCCGCTCGCGCTCCTCGCGCGGGCGTCGCGGTGCGTGGCGAGCGCCCTGGTGCTGCGCCGGCCCATGGCTTTGCCCCGGCGACTCGACACCCTTGGTCGAACTCACGGCACGCCCGCTCGCCACGGGCTCGGCGGGTCCGGCAAGGTCGCGGGTGCGCGAGGTGGACAAGGGCTTCATTGCCATGGCCCTCCCTTCTTCGGCACCCGCTTCGCCGTCTTGAATTTCGAATCATCCGGGCAGCGGGCAGCGGAACGCGGGCAGCGGCAATGGCAGCGAATGGCCTGGGTTACCATCCCCGCCCGCGACGGGTGCACTCGGCGTTGCCCGCGACGGTGTGGCCGAACGCGAGAGTCGCGTTGCGGAATTGCGGAAGGGAGCCGGCGCGATGCAGGTGATTTGCCTCGACCTCGAGGGTGTGCTGGTTCCGGAAATCTGGATCGAGTTTTCCAAGCGCACCGGCATCAATGAGTTCTCGCGCACCACGCGCGACGAACCCGACTACGACAAGCTGATGCGCTTTCGCCTGGCGCTGCTCGCGCAACACGGCCTGAAGCTCGCCGACATCCAGCGCGTCATCGAAGGCATGGGCGTGCTGCCCGGCGCGCGCGAATTCCTCGACGCGTTGCGTACGCGCTTTCAGGTCTTCATCCTGTCCGACACGTTCTACGAGTTCGCCGACCCGCTGATGCGCCAGCTCGCCCGGCCGACGCTGCTGTGCCACCGCCTGATCGTCGACGCGTTAGGCTTTGTCACGGACTACCGGCTTCGTCAACTGGACCAAAAACGTGCCGCGGTGACCGCGCTGCGCAGCCTGAACTACCAGGTAATCGCCGCGGGCGATTCGTTCAACGACATCGGCATGCTGGAGGCCGCGCACGCGGGCTTCTTCATCCATCCGCCGCCGGCGATCGTGTCGCGCTTTCCCCAATTTCCGGTGACGAACAGCTACCCCGAGCTGATGGCGCAGATCGATCGGGCCAGCGCACGGCTCCAAGCCGCTGCCTGACGACGCAAGGCCGGGGCATGCGCGACGCCGACGTCGAAGCTTTCTTCGCCGCGCTTGCGGCCGCGAACCCGCAGCCGCGCTCCGAGCTCGACTACACCAGCGTGTTCGAGTTGCTCGCCGCCGTCTTGCTGTCGGCGCAAGCCACCGATATCGGCGTCAACAAGGCGACGCGCGGCCTGTTCGCGGTGGCGAACACGCCGCGGAAAATGCTGGCGCTCGGCCTCGAAGGGCTGGAGCAAAAGATCCGCACGATTGGGCTGTTTCGCAGCAAGGCGCGCCACCTGATGCAGACCTGCGAAATCCTCGTGCGCGAACACGCAGGCGTGGTGCCGCGCTCGCGCGAAGCGCTGCAAACCCTGCCGGGCGTGGGCCGCAAGACCGCGAATGTCGTCTTGAACGTGGCGTTTGGTGAGTCCACGATGGCCGTGGACACGCATGTGTTTCGCGTCGCCAATCGCACCGGGCTCGCACCGGGCAAGAGGCCGCTCGATGTGGAGCACGGTTTGCTCAAGCGAATTCCGCCGCGCTACCGGGTTGACGCGCACCATTGGCTCATTCTGCACGGGCGCTATGTGTGTCAGGCGAGGAAGCCGCTGTGTGGGCAGTGTGCCGTGGCGGGGTATTGCGACTATTTCGCGTCGAACTGCGAAGCGTGATTGATGCCGAAAGGACGTTCCATGAGCACCCTTGACATGTACCGCGTCACCGACAAGCTCGACGATACGACGCTCGCGGCATTGGTCACTCGCCTGGAAGCGAGAGGCCAGCATCCCCGCTTTATCGCGATGATGAATGATTACCTGGCGGCCATGAGCATCCCGTCGGCCAGGTCGGTGCTGGACCTGGGTTGCGGCACTGGAGTCGTTGCACGCGCAGTCGCAACGACGCCCGGATTTGCCGGCCGTGTCACTGGCATCGATGTCAGCCCCTACCTCATCGAAGCCGCAACCCGCCTGGCCAAGAAAGAACACATCGACCAGGCCGTCGACTTTCGCACCGGAGACTCCCAGGCCTTGCATTTGGCCGACGCGTCGTATGACGCTGTCATCGCGCACACCCTGCTCAGTCATGTTGAAAGTCCGCTGGCCGTTCTCAAGGAGATCTTCCGCATCGTGAGACCAGGAGGAATGGTCGGCATCTTTGACGGTGACTATGCTTCGATGACCTTCGAGAACGCAGATCCCACCAAAGGCAAAGCCGATGACGAGAAAATCATCAAAGCCATCGTGACCAACCCTCGCGTCATGCGCCAGATGCCGCAACTGTTGCGTGAGGCCCGTTTCGACCTCACGAACTCGTTCTCCTACGTTGTCGCAGACATAGGCAAGGCAGACTTCTGGGCTACGGCCATGCAGTCCTTTGTGCGTCTTCTGCCGAAGGCGGGCGCGATGACTGACCGCGAGGCGAACGACTGGGCCGACGCAATGTTCAGCCGCTCTGACCGAGGCATCTTTTTCGGCGCCAGCAACTACTACAGCTTCGTTGTCCGGCGACCCCGACTGCTATGAGGGTTGAATAAAGCTGCCGTCGGAGCGCGGACGGGGTTGGCTTGCGGGAGTCCCACTTTTTGCTGAGTCCGGATGTGGCGGTTCGACCGTCACGGGCTATCACCGCGCACCGTGCCTTCGCGCCGCGGGTCAGCGGCACCAAACCACAGTAGTTCCCCGCTATCCCGCCTCAGCCGCTGGATCGCCTGCAAGCCACTGGTTTGCGGCAGCACCTGAACCTCGTGCCCGCGCGCCTCGAGCGCGGCGATCAACTCGGCTGAAACGCGTTCGAGCTCGAGTTCCGTCGGCCCATTGCGCGAACCAAAGTTGGGCAGCGCGATCGCCTGCTGCGCATCGAGCCCCCAATCGAGCATTCCGATCAGTGCCTTGGCGGTGTAGTTGACGATCGCCGGGCCGCCGGGCGAACCCAGGCTCGCGATCAGCTTGCCGCTGCCGCGCTCGAACACGAGCATCGGCGCCATCGACGAGCGCGGGCGCTTGCCCGGCTCGACCCGGTTCGCGACAGGCACGCCGTTCAGGCTCGACACAAACGAAAAATCGGTGAGCTGGTTGTTGAGCAGAAAGCCGCGCACCATGATCTGCGCGCCGAAGGCGTTTTCGATCGTCGTCGTCATCGACAGCGTATTGCCGTGGGCGTCGGCGATCGAGACATGCGACGTCGACGCGCGCTCGACGTCGGCGTGATCGGCGAACGCAGCGGCGCCGACGACCGGCTCACCCGGCGTTGCCACGCCCATGCCGCGCGCACCGATCAGCGCCGCCCGGCCGCGCAAATAGCGCGCATCGAGCAGCGCGGCGGCGCTGCCGCCCGGCAGCGGCACGAAGTCGGGGTCGGCCGCGTAACGCGCGCGGTCGGCAAACGCCAGGCGGCCTAACTCGCTGAATACGTGGACCGCGTCGATGTGCGGCTCCAGGCCTTTCGCCGCGGCGACAGGCCGGGGCAACTCCAGCGCGCCATGTTCAATCATGCCCAGCATCTGCCCGATCGCCAGTGCCCCCGACGCTGGCGGCGCCATGCCGCACAGGCGCCAGGCCTTGTAGTCAAAGCACAGTGGCTCACGCTGCACGGCGCGGTAGCCGGCGAGGTCGGCCAGCGCCAGACCCCCCGGGTTGCGCGCATGGGTTTGCACCTTCGTCACGATCGCCTGCGCCAGCGGGCCTTCGTAGAACGCGCTGTCGCCCTGCTGCGCCACGTCGCGCAACACCGCGGCCAGTTCCGGGTTGCGCAGCCACGTGCCGGCGCGCTTGGGGCTACCGTCGGCGTTGAAGAAGTAGGCGCCGGCCTGCGGGTCTTGGCGCAGCATGCGCGCCGCATCGTCGCGCAGCAGCGCGGCCAGGCGCGGGCCGATCGCAAAGCCTTGCTCCGCGAGTTGAATCGCCGGCTCGAACAGCGCGCGCCACGCCAGCTTGCCGTGCCGGCGGTGCGCCAGCGCGAGTGCCCGCAACACGCCCGGCGTGCCCACGGCGCGCCCGCCGACCACGCTTTGCATGAACGGCAGCGCCTGGCCAGCCTGGACGAACAGCTCGGGCGTCGCCGCTGCCGGGGCGGTTTCGCGACCGTCGAAGGTGTGCACCTGTTGGCCGTCGTGGTGCACGAGGAACAGGCCGCCGCCGATTCCCGACGATTGCGGCTCGACGAGCGTCAGCACCATCTGCACCGCGATCGCCGCGTCGACGGCATGGCCACCCGCCGCAAGAATGGCGTGGCCCGCGTCGGTGGCGAGCGGGTGCGCGGCGGCGACGATGAAGCGCTGCGCAGTGACGCCGGGTTTGGATGTGAATCCGCTGCCCGCCTCGGGCGCTTGCTCGGATCGCGCTTGAAGCGAGGGCGGGCGCGCGGCATCGGGCCGTTGCGGCGCAGTCGGCGGCGGCGCAGCGCACGCGGCGAGCACGATCGCGACGCCCAGTGAGAGTTTTTCGGTCTTGCTCCCTCTCCTTGTGGGAGAGGGCTGGGGTGAGGGTTGGCGGCCGGCACCTGTGCCCGGGACACCGACCCTCACCCCGACCCTCACCCCGACCCTCTCCCGCAAGCGGGAGAGGGAGCAAACGTGGTCGCAGCGAAAAACTCTCAAGCTCTCAATCGACGCGTTGGGCCACCTGATGCACCACGCGCTGCGGGAACGGAATTTCCACGCCCATCGCGTTCAATGCGTCGAGGATCGCCAGGTTCACCTCCGAGCGCACGTTGCCCTGGCCGTTCTCCGGATCCCGAATCCAGAAGACGATGTTCAGGTCCAGGCCGTCGGCGGCAAAGGCGTTGAGCTGGCAGTTTGGCGCGGGCTCGGACAGCACCCGTGGCACCGCGGCCACCGCGGCCTCGACGCGCGTTTGCAGCGCGCGCACATCACTGCCGTAAGCGACCTGCACGCCGCAACTCAGCGCCACCAGCGGGTCGGCGAGCGAGCTGTTCTCGACGCGCTGCGTGATCAGCATTTCATTGGGAACGATCGCCTCGCGCCCATTCAGGGCTCTGATCACGGTGTAGCGCGTGCGGATGTCGGTGATGCGGCCTTCGAAGCCGTCGACCTTCACCGTGTCGCCGATGCGCAGGCTGCGTTCGGCGAGCACGACGAAACCGCTCACGTAGTTCGCGGCGATCTTCTGCAAGCCGAAGCCCAGCCCAACGCCCAGCGCCCCGCCGAGCACGCTCAAGGCCGTGAGGTCGATGCCCACCGCCGACAGCGCGAGCAGCAACCCGACGAGCAACAGCGCCGCGCGCACCAGCGTTGCCGCCATCTTGCGGAACGACAGCGAATCGCCGCTGCCGCGCAGCAGGCGCCGCTCGATCGCCGCCGACACCCACAGCGCGAGCACCATCACGAAGCCGGCGGTGACCGTGCCTTCGACCACGTTGCGCAAGCTCACGCGTGCGCCGCCTATCTTCCAGCCCACGTCTTCCATCGCCTCGAACAGCGACGGCAGCACGCCCGTCACCCACAGCACCACGCCACCCCAGGCGAGCCAGGAGATCGACTTCTCGATCGCTCGCACCCAGCGCGCGCGCGGCAGCGTGGCGCCGAGCACACGCACACTGAGGCGAATGATGGCCAGCGAAAGCAGAATCGGGATCGCGAGCTTGAAAACCGCCGGCGTCAGGCTGCCGCTCAAGCCCAGCTTCGCGCCGTACGCGAAAGCCAGCGCGAGCGACGGGAACAGCACGCCGTCGACCACATGCTTGCCGAACCAGATCGAGCCTTCGGGCACCTGCTGGCCGCGCCACAGCCGCACCAAGGCCCAGGCCAGCGCCATGCAGGCGAGCAGCACGCCCAGTTCGGTCAACGCCGCGGGCTGGGTCAGCGCGGCCAGCAGGTCATTCAGTTCGTGGGTCGCGGCGGGACGGGCCATTCGGCAGGCTCAGGCGTTCAGCACGCGCAAATGCGCTGCCACGCTGCGCGCCAGCGCGCTGAGGTTGTAGCCGCCTTCCAGGCACGACACGATGCGGCCCTTGGCGTGTTTCAGCGCCACATCCTTGATGCGCTGCGTGATCCACTCGTAGTCGGCCTCGACCAGGCCGAGCTGGCCCAGGCCGTCTTCGCGGTGCGCGTCGAAGCCTGCGGAGATGAAGATCATTTCCGGCCGGAAGGTCTCGAGCCGCGGCATCCAGTGCTGGTCGATCATCGCGCGAATCGCCGGGCCCTTGGTGTAGGGCGGCACCGGCAGGTTCACCATGTTCGTTCCCAGGGGCGGCACGCCGCTGCCGGGGTAGAGCGGGTGCTGGAAGTAGCTCACCATCAGAATCCGCTCGTCATTGGCGACGATGTCTTCCGTGCCGTTGCCGTGGTGCACGTCGAAGTCGACGATCGCCACGCGCGCGAGGCCGCCCGCGTCGAGCGCGTAGCGCGCCGCGATCGCGACGTTGTTGAAGAAGCAGAACCCCATCGCCCGGCCACGCATCGCGTGGTGGCCCGGCGGGCGCACTGCGCAGAACGCGTTGTCGAACTCGCCGGCGAGCACCGCTTGTGTCGCCGCGACGGCCGCGCCCGCGCCGCGCAGCACCGCATTC
>JANOLA010000751.1:0-10921 GCA_031419535.1 Burkholderiales bacterium
GATCGTCGCCGGCAATGGCAACAACACCGTGACTGCCGGCGACGGCACGAACTCCGTCACGAGCGGCAGCGGCAACGACACCATCACCAGCGGCGCGGGCGCGGACGTCGTCAATTCCGGCAGCGGTGACGACATCATCCGCACCGGCGGCGGCAATGACATCATCAACTCCGGTGGCGGCAACGACAGCGTCAATGCAGGCGCCGGCAATGACCGCGTGACCTCCGGCGGCGGCACCGACTCGCTCGTCGGCGGCGGTGGCCACGACAGCTTCGTCTTCGGCAGCCTTGCCGACGCCCGGCTCGGCGCCGACACGATCGCCGACTTCAGCACCTCCAACCCATGGCAGGCCGGTGAAGGCGACAGGCTTGACCTGCGCGGTCTGGTCGATGACTTCACGAGCCTGCGCGGCGACAGCTTCGCTCAACTCGTGGCCAGCGGGCACCTTGACTTCAGCGCGGGCGGCGGCGGCACGGTGATCAGCTTCGACAGCAACGGCAGCGCTGCCGGTGGCTCGATCGGAGTGCTCGCGACGCTGGTGGGCGTCGGGTTCAGCACCGAGGCGGCATCCGTGTTCGCCTTCGGCGACAACATTCTGGTCTGAAGACTGAGGCAGTCCGGCCCGGCGCAGGGCTCTGCGCCGGTGTGCTGCGAACGGCAGGCCTCGATCGGGTCTATGGCCCGATCGAGAGCCTGGACCCCACGCACGCAGAGAAGCGCCGGGGCGAGACACGTTCGGGCACATCGCCTGCCGTGGGTAGACGATCCCACTCGATTCATCCCGAAGCCGAAAGCGAATTCGGCGATGCCGCGAACCTGAGACGCATCGAGCCAAGGCGCCACGATGACGGCAATGCCTGAATGCCGAGCACTGGCGCGCATTTGCTCCATCAGGCATTCATCCCCTCGATCCAAGCTCGGTACTGATTGCGGAGCAAGGCTTCATCAATACCGCTCACGTCGCGCGGCGGTGTGTCGCCCTCGGCTCGCGCTTCGCGGTGCAGGCTGACCCAGGGATTGGCTAACGCGGCCAGGCCGCGCTGCACCGACTCGAACAGGTGCAGGTCGTCGGCGGCGACGATCGAGGTGGGCGAGAACACGCTGCGGTTGTAGGTGAGCGCGCTTTCCAGCAGTTGCGGCGGTGCGCCCAGCGGCTCGAACGCCCAGGCTTCGATCAGCGTGCGGTCCACCGCGAGCGGGCGCAGCACACGCAGCACTTGCGGTGCGCCTTTCAACGCGAGCGCCGGGTAGAACACCACGTTTTGCGGCGTGAACGACAGCACCTGCTGCGCGCGCGCGTCGCCGTGTGCGGCACGCAACTGTTCGGGGTAACCGGGCAGCGAGGCGTACCCGGTGTGGATGCTGTACTGAGTGCCCAGGATGCTGTGGCCGTGGCGCAGCACGCGGCCGCCCATGCGCTGGAAAAATTCATGGCCCGAGTCGAACGGCAGCAACTGCTGCACCGCCAGGGTGGGCGCTGTGCCGGGCGGCTGCGCATCCCAGACCTTGCGCGCGGCGTCGTTCGCCGACTGGTGCGCGCTCACCGGGTGCACGGCGTCGTTGACGTTCTCGAGATAGATCTTCCAGTTGCAGCGAACCACGCTGCGCAGCACGCCGCCGGCAATGCGCAGCTCGCCTTTCGGCGAACGGTCGGCGAGCAGGTCGAGCGCTGCGCGCAGCTCGCCGGCCCAGAGGTCGAAACTGATTCCTGAAGCGCCGCCCCGGGCAAACACGAAGCCGCGATGAATCGCCACTTCGCCGTACGGTGACAGCCCGTTCGTGGCGGGCGCGGCGTCGAAGCACGGGCTTGCGTAACCGTCGCGCATTGGAATGCCGAGCAGGCTGCCATCGAGCCGATAGCTCCACGCGTGGTACGGGCAGCGCAGCGTGCGGCCGGCGTTGCCGTGCGGCTGCAGCGTCAGCATCGTGCCTTTGTGGGCGCAGCGATTCAGCAGGACCTTGATGCCGCCGTCGGCCTGGCGCAGCATCAGCACCGGCTGAGTGCCGAGCTGCGCGGTGATGAAGTCGCCCGGCTGCGGCGCCTGGCTCGCGTGGCCGACGTAGAGCCAGCTGCACGCCCACAGGCGCTGCATTTCGAGCTTGAACAAGTCTTCGTCGAGATAGAGGTCGCGGTGCACCTGGTGCGGCTGGACCAGCGCCGCGATGTTCGTCGCGTCCCAGCGCGACGCCGGCGCGCTCACCGCGAGGCCCGGACGGCGCTGGCGCGGAACCGGCACTGGTCATGCCCTTGTGCCGCGCAGCTCAGTTCATGCACGAGCGGCGCGGGATCGCCGAGCGCCTCCGCCAGCGCGGCGAGCATGCCGCGAATCGGCGCGCACACGGCAGGCGCGTGCTCGCCGGTTTCGCCTGCCGCCGCAACCCAGCCGGCAACGAACGGGCTGTGCCGCACCACGACGTCGAGCGCGCCATCTTCTCGCTGCACCAACCACTCACCCCAACCCAGGTCGCACGCCGCGTCGACGGTCGCATCGATCAGCGCCTGCGGGTCGCCGTTCACCTGGGCCGCGTAGGCACGCAAGCTGTCGCCGCCGTGCCGTTGCAACGAATCGGCCAGCGCGTCGAACACGATGTCGCGCGTGGCAGCGTCGAGGCTGCGCAACGCCCCCATCAGACTGTCGGGCCGCAGCACCAGATAGCGGCGCGTGCCGTCGTGCCATTCGCCGTGCTCGGCGTCGTGGCGGAGGCGCTCACGCAAACGTGGGTGCGAGACGGAGCTGGGTTCCGAGCTCACGCGAATCGCCCGCAATACCTACTTGCCCAGCAACACCGAGGGCAGCCAGGTCGCCAGCGGCGGCACGAGCAAGACCAGGCCGATCATCAGGATCCCCATCAACACATACGGCGTGACGGCGGCGAAGATTTCGCTCGTGGGAATCGACTTCGGCGCCACGCTCCTCATCGTGAACAGCAGCATGCCGAACGGCGGCGTCAGCAGACCGAGCTGCATGCAGATCAGGTAGACCACGCCGTACCACAGCGGGTCCCACTTGAAGAAGCCCACCATCGGCATGAAAAACGGCAGCGTGATCAGCATCATGCTCACCTGATCGACAAAGCAGCCGAGGAACAGCAGGATCGCGATCATCCCGGCCATCACCGCCCAGCCCGGCATACCGGCGCCTTGCACCAGCGCGACCATGCCGTTCGTGGCGCCGGAGAACGACAGGATCTGCGAGAACGTCGTCGCGCCGATGATGATGAACAGGATGATGCCGGTGATGGCGGCAGTGCCCGAAAGCGCTTGCGCGATCGCATTCAAGCTCAGGCTGCGGTACAGCAGACACACGACGATGGTGGCCAGCGCGCCGAGCGCGGCCGATTCGGTGGGCGTGGCCCAGCCGGCCGACATCGCGACGATGACAAGCACGAAGATCAGCACCAGCGGCGTGACGTTCACGAGCAGCGGGCCCCAGCGGGCCCAGCCGTGCGTCTCTTCGCGCTCGAACGGCGGCGCGAGCGAGGGGTTGCGCAGCGCGCTGGTGATGATCCAGCCGAGGAACATCACCGCGAGCAGCATGCCCGGCACCACGCCGGCGATCAACAGGCCCGAGATCGAGATGCCGGCGAGGCTGCCGAGCAGCACCGTCAACGCCGACGGCGGGATCAGCATGTCGACGCCGCCGATCGCCATGATCGGCCCCATCGCCATGCGCGGGTGGTAGCCGCGTTTCAGCATCTCCGGCAGCAGCAGGCCGCCGAGCAGCGCGGTGGTGGCGATCGTCGAGCCCGAGATCGCCGAGAACACCGTGCCCGCGACGATCGCGACCACACTCAAGCGCCCGGGAACGCCGCGGATCGCGCGGTCGAAACTGTCGATCGCCTTCATCGCCAGGCCCGTGTGAAACAGCACCTCGCCCATCAGAATGAAAAACGGAATGGGGGTGAGCGAAAAGTTCGTCACCGACGCGACGCCGTTGCGCACCACCTGTATCAGGCCGGCCTCGCCGCCGAAGTAGACCAGCGCGCCGACGAGGTTGATGGCGAGGAACGCGAAGCCTGCCGGCAGGCCCACCAGCAGCAACACGGTGAGCAGGCCAAACAGCAGCAGCAGGCTCTGCCACCAAATCACTGGAGCCCCCGGCGCTCGGCCCGTCTCATGCTTCGGGCCCCGCGCTCTGCGTCAATCCCGAAGGCCAGAGCAAGCGCCGGCCGCATTCGAGGGCGAGCAGGCCGAAACCGATGGGCACGGGAATGTAGGTCCACCACTCGGGAAACACCAGCGCCTTGAGCATGATGCTGCCGGCGGCGCGGCTGTCGAGCAGCGCGCGCATGCCGTACCAGACGAGCAGCAGGCTGACCACCAGGCCGAGCGCGGCCGAGATGCGGTCGACACGCCGCTGCGCCGCGCTCGAGAGCACGGCGCCGAGCAGGTCGAGCCGCACATGGAGGTTGAGCCACATCAGCCACGGCGCCGCGGCGAGCGTCGCAATCGGCAGCGCGTACTCCGTGACCTCGTTGATCCAGACGACGGACTTTAGCCCCAAGTTGCGGCCGATCACGTCGAAGCACACCAGGGCCGTGATCAGCCCCAGCACCGCAGCGGCCAAGCCGCCGCAGGCGCGCATCAGGGTCGCGTACATGCTTGCCGCCAGGCCCTCACCCCGGCCCTCTCCCGCACCCCGAAGGCGCCAGCCTTCGGCTGACATGGGCGGGAGAGGGGGGAAGAATGCCGCGATCTACATGGTTCACGGCGCCATCAACTGGCGCAGCTTCGCGCCATGCTGTGGGCTCGTCGCGAGCACGCCCGCCCAGCCGGCCTCTTGCGCCAGCGTGAGCATGCGCTTGGCTTCCCAGGTGTCGAGCTTGATCACCTGAATGCCCGCCTCAAGCTGGCGCTTCAGGTCGGCCGGCCCGTCTTTCGCCGCCATGTCGACGTTCAGGCTCTCCAACCACACCGCCTGTTTGTTCAAGAACTCGCGCTGCGCCGGTGTGAGCGCGTTCCACGACTTGGCGCTGAACAGCACACCGAGCTCGATGTTGTAAAAGCCCGGGTCAACGCGGAATTTCGTCTTCTCGTGCCAGCCGAGGTCGAAGATGCCGATCAGCGGCCAGCCGTAGCCGTCGACCACGCCGCGATCCAGCGCGGTGAACACTTCGCCCGGCGGGATTTGCATCACCGACGCACCGAGCTTGCTGAAGAACTCGCGGTAGATCGGCGCGATGCGGATCTTCAGCCCCGACAGGTCGGCCTTCTCGATCTTCTTGTTCAGGTAGATGTGGTATGGCACGCCGTCGCCGGTGCGGGCGTAGTAGTACAGGCCCTTTTCCAGCATCAGTGAATTGAGGAAGTCGACCGTGCCGTTCTTGCGCATCTCGGCCCAGGGCACGGTGGCGTAGTTCAGCGCCAGGCTCTCGGGCGAGACGCCCGCGACGAACGACGTGGTCGTGTTCGACAGGTCGACCACACCATTGCGCAGCGCGGCGCCCTGCTCCATCGTCGGGATCGCCTTCGGGCCGCCGAGGTAGTTGATCTGCACGATGCCCTTGCCTTCGTCGTTCACCTTCTTCACGAAGCGCTCGAAGTTGCGCGCGAAGTAGGTGCCTTCCTGGAAGGCGTTGACGGCCTTGAGCGTCACTTCCTGCGCGGCCAGCGGGGCGGCAGCCAGGACAGTCAAGCCGAGCGCGAGCGTGCGCAGCAGGCCGGTACGGCGTTGGAACGGGTTCATTCGAGTCTCCTTGTCGGTGCGGTTCAATCGATCGTATCGTCGCACGCCGCTGTCCACAGCCCGGCGTGCTTGAGCATGCCCAGTGTGCGCGAGAGAACGTCGGCGCGATAGGCGGGGATATCCCGGTCTTGGTAGTCGTAAAAACCGCTGCCGGTTTTCAGGCCGAGCTGGCCGTTGGCGATCAGGCGCTCCAGAATCGCCGGCGCCCGGTAGCGCGCCGGATCGATCGACGCCGACATTTCCCGGCTGGCGTGGTGCAGGATGTCGGCACCGCCGAAGTCGATGAATTCGACCACACCGAGCGCGGCAAAGCGCAGGCCCAGGCCGTAGCGCGTGGCCTTGTCGATCTCTTCGGCGCTGGCCGCACCTTCTTCGATCATGCGTGCTGCCTCATTCATGATGAGCGCCTGCAATCGGGGCACGATGTAGCCGGGCGAATCTCCGCAGACCACCGGCAGTTTGCCGATGCCCTCGAGCAGCGCCTTGGCACGCGCCAACACCGCGGCTTGCGTGCCGGCGTGCGTGCTCAGCTCGACCACCGGAATCACATAGGCCGGATTCAGCCAATGGATGTTCAGGAAGCGCCCGGGGTGGCTGACCAGTGCCGCGAGCTGCGTGACGCGCATGCTGCTGGTGGTGGAGGCAATGATCGTTTCGCTGCCGCACGCCGCGGAAATTTTCGCGAACGCGTCGGTCTTCGCATCCAGCGTCTCGGGAACGCCTTCGAACACGAGTTCGGCGTGGCCGAGTGCAGCGGCCGCATCGGCCGCGCCGACGTATTGCACGCGTTCAGCGATTCGCGACGCCTGTTCGGCTTGGAGAACGCCCAGTTGCACGAGGGCGTCGAGGCTCTGCGCGATCTCGGCGCGCGCTTGTTCTTGCAGTCGCTGCCAATCCGCTTCTAGTCGCTGTTTCAGATCGATCAGCGCGATCTTGTGGCCGGCATAGGCGAATGCGATCGCAATGCCGCGCCCCATGCGACCGGCGCCGACCGTGGCGAAGCGGGTCACGTTGGTGACTCCTTGGGCCTTGCCGTTCGGATCGATGCCCCCCATACATCCGAGCCCCGG
This sequence comes from Burkholderiales bacterium, assembly GCA_031419535.1. Taxonomy (GTDB): domain Bacteria; phylum Pseudomonadota; class Gammaproteobacteria; order Burkholderiales; family Burkholderiaceae_C; genus JAEMQF01. The sequence continues at coordinate 6,758 of JANOLA010000751.1, forward strand.
CGCGGCGCGGCAGGCGCTACCCGCGGGGGCCCGCAGGGGGCGATTTCTGTGGCGGCGAGCAGCGCAGTCTCTGGGTTCGGCGCGCGCCAGCGCGCATCCACATCTGACTCGCCGCGCTTGTTTGAGCGTAACGAACGAAGTGAGTGAAGCGAGTTCGCGGCGCGATCCCAGAGCGAGCAGCACAGCGGAGTCGGAGCGAAGCGTAGACTGCCACAGCATGAGCCCCCTGCGGGCCCCTGCGGGTAGCGCCTGTCGCGCCGCTCCGCTGGCACGCGAACGTAGACAAGCACGCAAGTCCATGACGAAGCAGCGGCCATCGGACGAGCAACCCCGATCTTCGGGTCAATTTCGACGCGCTGAAGCACGCCTACGCCTCCCCGTCATGCAACAACCGCTGCATCTGCACCCGTTTCAACCCGGCCAGACCCAATCCTTCCAAGGTCCGTAACCCGCCGCGCAAATCGCGCCCGAGAAATCCGCCGACGATCGCGAGCAGCCCCTGCGCGATCGGCGCATCCACTCCGGCCCAGCGCGCCACGGAAGCCAGGAAAGCCAACCCGAGTTCGGTGTCTTCCGCGATGTAGCGGTGCGTGTGCAGGTCGATGTGTTCGCGCCAGTCGCCGCTTTTTTGCAGGCGCTTGTGCGCGTCACCGTACATCCATTGGTCGCTGTTGTAGTGGTCGGCAAGTGGATAGTGCGGCGCGCCGTAACCCAGCGCCTCGCGCACTGCAATTCGTTCCAAGTCCAGCCGATCTGTCACCGCGCGCACCGCGGGCTGTGTGCCTTCGGTGTGGATGTCCCACTTTTCGAAGTGCTGCAACGGCGCCGCGTTCATCACCATCAGCGGCGGGTGGATGATGGGGCCGGCGTTCATCAGCGCGCCCGAGAGTGCGTCGCCGCAGGGGTGAACGCTCGGGTAGGCGCGCCGGATCAGCGCGATGGCTCGATCGCTCGCGCGCGCCGGGTACACGCCGGTGGGCAGGCGCACGGCGCGGATCGTTACGTTGACTTCGCGCGGCCCGTGCTTGCGCGCAAGGTAGGGCAGCGTGCCGGTTTCGGCCCAGGCCACGTCGGCTCGGTTGCCGGCGGCGCGCACGCCGCGTGCCATGGTGAACGAGCCGAACGTTCCCGGCGCCAGGAACACCGCCTGGCCGTCAACCAGGTGCGGCGCCATCGCGCGCGCGCTGTCCGCCGGCGCCGTCGCCGGCGACGGGATCACGATCAACTCGGCGCCGCGCAGCGCCGCGCCGATGTCGGGTGTAGCGAGGGCGAGCTTCACGTCACGGCTCCCGGCCGCGTCTTTCAGCGTGATGCTGCCGGCGTCGACCACGGGCGCAAGCGCCGCCGCGTCGCGCCGCCACAGGCGCACGTCATGGCCGGCTTCACTGAGATCGGCGGCGGCGGCGTAGCAGCCGTGGCCGCCGCCGAGGATGGCGATTCGCATGGGCGGGCGCAAGGGTTGGCGGCTTCAGCCTCTCAGCCGAAACCGCTGAAGCCGTGCATTACACGGTCAGGGTCGTAGTGGTGGCGCACGTCGGCCAGGCGGCGCCAGGCGCGTTCCGAGAAGCAATCGAGCGCGCGCTGCGGCGCGGCGTCGATGTCGACTTCGTTGATGTAGTGGCCACTCGCGAAAGGTTGCAGCGACTGCGACGCGGCGCGCAGCCAGTTCAGGTTCGCGGCCGCGCCCTCCTGCCCCTGCCACACCGCGTGCAAACCCACGTGCGCCCGGTCGGTGCGCGAACACGCGGCGTCGCCGGGCAAGGCGCGGTTCGACTTGAACGCGATCACCGCATGCGCCAGGGGCGATGCGGCGCGCGGCAGGTGCTCGGCCAGCGCCGCGACGGCGGCTTCGGCGTTCGCGGTCCAGATCGAATCGACGCCATGGCTGCCGGCATCCTTGGCGTTGCCGGGCAGCGCATGGGTGGCGTCGCGCAGCAGCTTTTCCAGGCTGCTGGGCTGCGCTTCGGATTTGTTCAGCGCGTCCTTGGCGAACTCGCTCGCCGCAAACGGCGCGAGGCTCTCAAGTGCTTCGCTGGCGCTGGATGCGAAGGCATTCACGATGACGTTCACCACCGGCTCCGCGCCGTCGCCTCGCGCCAGCACCATCATCACTTCAACTCCGCCGCGCTGTGGGGTGGTCGCATCCTGCAGCCAGGCCGCGGCTGCGGGGGCCGACGCCAACGGCAGCGTGTAGACGCTGCTACGCACCTCGCGCGGGCGCGGCTGCAACGCGAGGTGCAGTTTGGTGACGATGCCCGGAAACCCCTGGCCAGCGCCGCGCAGCGCCCAGAAGAGGCTGGGGTGGCGCTTGGCGTCGATGCCGATCAGCTCGCCGCGTGGCGTCACGACATCGGCGCCGCGGATGCTGAAGCACGCCATGTGGCCCCAGGCGTCGTGGTTCAGGCCCAGCCCGCCGCCGATCAAATAGCCGCCCAGACCCACTTGCCCGCAGTGCGCGACCGGAAACGCCAGGTTCAAGGGCGCGGCCCGTTCGATCAACTGCGCGCCCCAGAGCGCCGGCTGAACGACGGCGCTGCGGTCGTCGCGGTTGAAGCTGGCGCGTTTGAGCTGCGACAGATCGATCAGCAGCCCGTCGCCGCGCATGAACGACGCCCACACGCTGTGGCCACCGGTTCGCACCGCGACCTTCAAGCCGTTGCGCCGCGCGAAGCGCACCGCTTCGATCACATCGGTTTCGTTCGCCGCCTGCACGATCAGGGGTGGGCGCTGCGCGGGCTTGCGCTGCTGCCAGACCATGGCATTGCACCAGCCGGGCCAAGCCGGATCGCCTTGGCCGACCACCGGCCCGCGAACCGATTTGCGCAGCGCAGCGATCCGGTTCGGGGCTGGCGGCGCGGCAAGGGCAATGCCTGTCGATGCGGCCCAGCCGGCCACACCGAGGCGGCGCAGGAAGCCCCGCCGGTCGCCACTGACGAGTTGGCCGAGGCGCAATGGCCGAAAGGTGCGAGAAGGCATGGAAGGCAAGAGTTGGTTTGTGGTGGGGCGACGCGCGGGCCGCTGCCCCTGCCGTGCGACTGCACGACCGAGAGCTGCGCGCCCGAACGCGATTATGGGAGCGCCGGTGCGCCGCATCGACCCCGCGCCCGCCGCGAGCACCGGCGCGACCGGGGGATTGACGCCATCGGCGCGCTCCCGCAACATCGACGCGCATGGAGGTCCTCTCTTTTCAGCGCGCGTTTTGCAGTGTGCTGCGGCGTTCGTTTGAGCGTTCGTTGCAGCGCTCGCTTGAGCGTTCATCTCTGCAAACGTTCCGGCGCGCGCTGTGGCGCGCGGCGTCGGTTCTGATCGTGCTCGCCTTGCCCCATGCCGCGGCCACGGCGCAAGCGCTGGTGGGCATTCTCGAGGGCCGCGCCACCTTGCTGCGGCCCGAGGGCCAGTTCGAGCTCGCCGAGGGCGCGTTGCTGCGCGATGCCGACATCGTCGAGACCGCGGCTGCCTCGTTCGCGCAGATCGAATTCGCCGACGGCTTGCGCATCGGCCTGGGCGAGAACACGCGCCTGATGATCGCGCCGCACCGCGCACCCGGCCGTGGCGCGGCTCCCAGGCTCCATCTGCTGCAAGGTTGGATGAAGCTCACGCCGTTGCCGGACAAACCGGCTGCCGGCGAGGTCATGATGCAGCGTGCGAGCTTAAGCGCACTGGCTGGAGTCTGCGTCGTCAGCGTCGACGCCGTGGCGTTTTCGCTGTTCGTTGAAAGCGGTTCCGTCGCGCTCACCGAGCGCCAGGCGGGGGCCGCGGCGCGCCCGGTGAAGGGCGGCGAGTTCGTCGCCGGCCGCGGCAGCGCGGCGCTCTTGCCCGCCGCGCGGCCGACGCCCGAGTTCGTTGCCGGGCTGCCGCGGCTGTTTCGCGACGCGTTGCCGGCGCGCGCCGCGCGCTTTCGCGACCGGCCGACGGCGCCGCGTGCGCTCGGCGCCGTGGCGTACGAGAACGTGGCGGCGTGGCTGCAGGCCGAAGAAGCGCTGCGCGTGCCGCTCATCGACAGCTGGCGCGTGCGCCTGGCCGAGCCGGCGTTTCGCGCCGCGGTGCTGGCGAATCTGGCGCGCCACCCCGAGTGGACGCCGCTCGTGGTGCCGCCGAAGAAACCCAAGCCACGGCCGGCGCCAGCCGTGCCTCCTGCCGCGCTGCCTGCCGTGCCGCCTGCCG
>JANOLA010000752.1:0-3864 GCA_031419535.1 Burkholderiales bacterium
CCGAACCGGTCAAGGTGATCGCCTCGAACAGCGGGTTCAAGCCGTGCGGAATCGATTCGCGAATGAACAGCAGGATCGCGCGGTCCACCGGCGCCGATTCGCCGCCGAGAACATCTTCCGTGACCTGGATCGCACCGGCCACCACGAGGAAAGCCCAGAGCAGCGCGAGCCTGCGCCGCTGCAACGCGGGTGTCCACGACAGCCGGCGAAGCCGCATATACAACGCGACCGCGAGGTAAGCGCCGGCGACGATGAAGGCGATCTTCGCGAGGTCGAGCAGGGCGGTGAGGGTCACGGTGGTCGTTCGCTTGCGGAATTGTTGTCGTGACGTGAGTGTGCGGCCGCCAACGCCTGGGCTCAACGGCTGCGCCAGAAGTCATGGCCCAGGCTGATCAGCAGCGGCAGCGCCGCACCGATGCACGCCGCGGCGAGCACGTCGGTGGGCCAGTGCGCGCCCAGCACCAGCCGTGACAGTGCCATCAGCGCAATCCAGAGGAAGGCGAGGCTGACGACGACGTCGCGCGCCGCTGGGTGCGGCCGTGAGATGCCTAGCGCCAGCGCGGTGGCGAACGCGGCCACGACCAGGGTGTGGCCACTCGGAAAGCTCGAACCGCCGTACCACTGCATGGCCCAGAGCTGTGGGCGCTCGCGGCCGACAAGCGCTTTCATCACGTACACGATGCCTTCGGCGCCGATGACCGACACGGTGACGAGCAGGGCTTCGAAACGGTACTTGCGCACCAGCAACAGCAGCACGGTGAGCAGGGCGAGCGAATCCAGAACCTTCACCGAGCCTGTCCACGTGATCGCCTTGAACAGCGGATCGAGCGAGTGCGGAATCAGTTCGCGCAGGTAGAGCAGGATCGCCTTGTCCACCGGCGCGGTTTCGCCGCCGAGCACGACTTCGGTGATCTGGATCGCCCCGGCGATCGCGAGCAGCGCCCAGACTAGCGCGAGGCGGCGGCGTTGCAACGGCACACTCCAGTCCGGCTGGCGGTGGCGCACGTACATCGCAATGGCCGCGTACAGACCGGCCACGATGAGCAGGATCTTGACGAGGTCGAGCAACACCTCAAGCGTGATGTGCATCTTTCGCGGAGTGAAACTCGGGGTGACGAGTGTAGATGGCGTGTCCGAGCGGGTTCATGACCGAGCGTGCGCGCAGCCGCTCGATGATTTCGCTGATCGAACGTGGAGAAAGCAGCCCGACGGCGGTGGTACTGGACAGGCTCGCCACGGGTCTGGGCGTGCCGCTGGCGTCGCTGTTCGACTCGCCCGAGCCTGACCCGCACCCTGTGGCGCTGCGGGCCGATCAGGCCTCATGGCGCGATCCCCATTCGGGCTATGTGCGGCGCAACGTCTCGCCCCGCGGCGTGGCCTCGCCGATCCAACTGGTCGAGGTGTCGTTTCCGCCGCATGCGAGACTCGCCTACGAGTCCGGCGCGCGCGAGCCAGCTCTGCACCAACAGGTCTGGGTGCTCGACGGTTCGATCGATGTCACGGTGGGCACGGTGCCGCACCGGCTGCGCACCGGCGATTGCCTGGCGCTGGTGCTGGACCAGCCGGTCACTTATCACAACCCCAGTCGCCGCACGGCACGTTATCTCGTTGCCATCGCGAGCGGGCCCACGCCGAGGAAGTGACGCATGACCGCCAGACCCGACCGCTCTCACCATGCCGTGCGCCTCCTGTACCGCGCGACACCCCCACAACTGCAAGCGCTTGCGTTGCTGCTGATCGACTGCGTCGAAGGCGGTGCGTCGGTGAGTTTCATGCACCCTTTGTCGATCGACAGTGCCATTGAATTCTGGCGTGGCGTCACTGAAGAGGCGGCACGCGGCGAACGTGCGCTGCTGATCGCCGAAGACTCGAGCGGCATCGTCGGCACGGTGCAACTGGTTCTGGCCCAGCCCGAGAACCAGCCGCACCGCGCCGACCTCTCGAAGATGCTCGTGCACCGCCGCGCCAGGCGAGCGGGCCTGGGCGCGGCGCTGATGCAATCGGCCGAGCAAGTGGCGCGCGAATGCGGCAAGACGCTGCTCGTGCTCGACACCGCCAGCGATGACGCAGCGCGGCTCTACGCGCGCCTGGGCTGGCAAGCCTGCGGCTCGGTTCCCGGCTACGCTCTGCTGCCGCAAGGCGGGCTGTGCGCGACCACGTTTTTCTACCGCGAGCTGGGCGCGTAGGGGGGCGCTGAAGCGCTGCTTGACGCGTTGGATCGCCATGCGCGGCGGCCCCGTCTGTTTCAACGGCAATGCGGTGCTGCCGCTGAACTGCGCGATCCACCGCTATGCTCGCGGCCCAAGGCCGTGCGGCACCAGCGCACGGCAAGAAGCCCAGGAGAGAGCTTTGAATCCAATGCAATTGATATCGGCGCGGCGTTGCGTGGCGCTGGGTGCTGTTTTGCGTGCCAGCAGCGGCGCGGCCCTTGTCGGATGGCTTGCCGCATGCAGCCCGAGCCCGCCACCCGGTGCCGGCCAGGGCGGCCCGCCGGGCGGCGGCATGCCGCCGATGCCGGTGAACGTGGTCGTGGCGGCGGTGCGGAAGGTGCCGGTCTCGATCGAAGCGGTGGGCACACTCGAGGGTCTGAAAGAGGTGGAGGTGCGCGCGCGTGTCGCCGGCAGCTTGCAGCAGCAGCTGTTTCGCGAAGGCGCGCCGGTGGCGGCGGGCACGCTGCTCTATCGCATCGAACGCGCGCCGTTCGAGATCGCGGTCGATGCCGCTCGCGCCAACGTCGCGCAGATGGAAGCGCGGGTCGAACAGTCGCGGCGCGAAAGCGCGCGCCTGGCGAGCCTGATCGCCGACAAGGCGATCAGCCAGCGCGAGGCCGATGAAGCCGGCAGCTCGCTCAAGACCAGTGAGGCAACACTCGCCGCGGCGCGCGCGCAGGAGCGCGAGGCGGCGCTGAACCTGAGCTACACCGACGTGGCGGCGCCGATCGGCGGCGTGGTGCAGCGCTCGATCAAAAGCGTGGGCTCGTTTGTGTCGCCGGCGATCGATGGCGGCGTGCTCGCCAGCATCGTGCAGACGAACCCGATCCGCGTGCGCTTCGCGCTCACGCAGACAGAGGCCGCGCAGGTGCGCAAGGCGCCGGCCGGCCGCGCGCGCGAAGTGCGTTTGCAAACGCCCGGCGGCGAGTTCGCCAAGGAGGTCGGCCGCATTGACTTCGCGTCGTCCAGCGTCGATGCGCGCCTGGGCACGGTGCAGTTGCGCGCCGAGTTCAACAATTCGGGCGGCACCTGGTTGCCCGGTCAGTTTGTGCGCGTGCAGTTGAGCACCGGTGAGCAAGACGCGTTCCTGATTCCGCAAGTCGCCGTGATGAGCGGCGAACAGGGCCACTTCGTCTGGTTGATCGGTCCCGACGGCAAGGCCACGCCGCGCCCGGTGCAAGCCGGCGCATGGCTGGGCAGCGATTGGGTGATCCGATCCGGCTTGGCGCAGGGGGATCGGGTGATCGTCAGCAACTTGATCAAGCTGCGCCCCGGCGCGCCGGTGCAGGTGGCGCCGCCGCCGGGCGGCGCTGCGGGAGGGGTGTCGGCGGCGGGTGCCCCGGCAGGTGCGTCGGCACCGAAGCAGTAGGCGCGCCGCCATGTCTCGCTTTTTCATCGAACGCCCGGTGTTCGCGAGCGTGCTCGCGCTCGTGCTCGTGATCGCCGGCTTGATGGCGGCGCGCTCGCTGCCGATCGCGCAGTACCCGGAAATCGCGCCGCCCACCGTGATCATCACCGCCGTCTACCCCGGCGCGTCGGCCGAGACGCTGGCGTTCACGGTGGCCGCGCCGATCGAGGAGCAGCTCTCGGGAATCGAGAACCTGCTGTACACCAACTCGAATTCGGCGTCGAACGGCCAGACCACGATCACCGC
>JANOLA010000753.1:0-2283 GCA_031419535.1 Burkholderiales bacterium
CCCGACATCTCGACCCAGGTGCGGTTTCGCAAGGAAGAGGAGTTGCGCAAGGACGAAGCAGCGCTGCGCGAGGCGATGGGGGACACTTTGCCGGCGAAGGCGAACTTGAAAATCCTCACCTCCTGCCCGAGCTGCCTGCAAGGCTTGAGCCGCTACAAAGGCGATCTGAGCAACGGCCTGCTCGAGGCCGACTACATCGTCGTCGAGATGGCGAACAAAATTCTCGGTGCCGATTGGATGCGCGAGTACGTGGCGCGCGCGAACGGCGGCGGCATCGAACGCGTGCTGGTGTAGGGAATACCCGGCGTGAGCCCGTCGGACGCATGAGGAGTGTCATCCCGGCGAACGCCGGGATCCACTGTGTCACTGCCCCTCAGCCCCACCCAGGCCACCCCCAAGAATCTCCCCATACAAATCGCGCCACATCGGATTCGACGTCTCGATCAGTTCGATCTTCCAAGCCCGCTGCCACTCCTTCAGCTGCCTCTCGCGCGTCACCATCTCGAGCGCACTCTCGTGCTGCTCGAACCAGACGAGACAGTCCACGCGATATTTCTTGGTGAACCCGCCTGCGGCGCCGGTCTTGTGCTGATACACGCGCTTGACCAAATCGCTGGTCGCGCCGATGTACAGCGTGCCGTTACGGCCGCTGGCCATGATGTAGACGCAGTACGCCTTGGGCATGGCTGCCAAGCAAGAAAGCGACGAGTGTGAGGTCAGCGAGTATGCAAGCGGTGGATCCCGGCGTGCGCCGGGATGACACACGCCCGGTCCATACGCCCCGTTCACACGCCCCGTTCACGCGCCCCGTTCACGCGCCCCGTTCACGCGCCCCGTTCACGCGCCCCGTTCGCACGCCCGTCCCCACGCCCGTCCCCACGCCCGTCCCCACGCCCGTCCCCACGCCCCGTCATCCCGACGAAAGTCGGGATCCACCGCCTGCCAAACATCAACCCTTTCGGAAAGTGCGCCCGCTGCTCCTTCGCTACACTGCCGCAACCCCACCCCACAGGTGCAAATCATGGCCGGTCTCAAGCAAGACACCCCGCAGCCCACCAACATCACCGCACACCAGCAATCGCGCGTGCTCGAAGTCGGTTTCTCGGACGGCGCGGCATTTCGAATTCCCTTCGAATTGATGCGCGTCTATTCGCCATCAGCCGAGGTGATGGGCCATGGGCCGGGGCAGGAAGTGCTGCAGACCGGCAAACGCGACGTGGAGTTGGCCGAACTCGAAGCCGTGGGCAACTACGCTGTGCAGCCGCATTTCTCCGACGGCCACAACACCGGCATCTTTTCCTGGGACTACCTGTACCACTTGGGCGCGAAGCAAAACGAGTTGTGGCAGAAGTACGAAGCGCGCCTCGCCGCGGCCGGGATGAGCCGCGACGCGCCGATGAGCGTGCAGGGTGGTGGGTCGGCTTGCGGGCATCACCATTGAGCGACACCCACTTCGGCTTCGAGAAAGTCGACGAAGCGCAAAAGGCGCAGCGCGTGCGCGGCGTGTTCGACTCCGTCGCCGCCAAGTACGACCTGATGAACGACTTGATGTCGCTCGGCCTGCACCGCGTCTGGAAGGCCTACACGGTGGCCGCGGCGAACCTGCGTGAAGGCGACCAGGTGCTCGACATCGCCGCCGGCACCGGCGACCTGACGCGTGCGTTCGCGCGCAAAGTCGGTCCGCGCGGCCTGGTGGTTCACACCGACATCAACGAAGCGATGCTCAAGCGCGGCCGAGACCGGCTCATCGACGAAGGCGTGTCTCTGCCCAGCGTGCTCTGCGACGCCGAAGCGTTGCCCTTTGCCACCGGCCGCTTCGACGTGGCGAGCGTCGCCTTCGGCCTGCGCAACATGACGCACAAGGACAAGGCGCTGCTAGAGATGAACCGCGTGCTCAAAGACGGCGGGCGCCTGCTCGTGCTCGAGTTTTCCAAGGTCGCGGCGCCGCTGAGCAAAGCCTACGACTGGTATTCGTTCAATGTGTTGCCGCGCATCGGCCAGTGGGTGGCGGGCGATGGTGACAGCTACAAGTACCTCGCCGAATCGATCCGCGTGCACCCGGGGCAGGCCGAGTTGAAGGCGATGATGAAGGCCGCCGGGTTCGGGCACGTGGATGTGCACAACATGAGCGCTGGCGTTGTCGCGCTGCATGTTGGGATCAAGTGCTGAGGAACCGCGCAAGCCCGGCGTCGACAACCGCAAGCGCGCGCAGCCCTTCCTTGGCGCGCTTCCTCCAGCCCGGTCCGCGTGACATTGCGTCGGCCCAAGCCGGTTTCACGGCCT
>JANOLA010000754.1:0-8098 GCA_031419535.1 Burkholderiales bacterium
ATGGCCCCGAGTGGTACTGGTGCGCTGGATTTGTGTCGTTCGTCCTGCTCCAGGCCTGGCTTCAAATCGGTGGCAGCAAGACCATCGTCGGCAGTGTGTCCTGCGACACGTTGGAATCGGCTTCGGACTGAACGGTGCGACATTCAGCACCATCGAAGGCAACACCAACGACGACGTCATGGACCGTTTCGACAAAGCCTTTACCGATTCGCCTAAATAGGAGCAATCGCCATGCCCCGCACCAGCGTAAAAATATCCGGTCGAAGCCTTCCCGTCACGTTTGACGCTCGCGCTGACCGGCTTGATTTGCGCGACCGAGCCTATGCGCCTCGTGTCGTGAATCTGCCGCCTGAGTTTCCCTCTCGTGCCATGGTGCGCGATCTCCTGCCGGGCTACCTCAATCTGGCCGCCCGGCGCATTCTGGATCAGGGGCAGGAAGGTGCTTGCACGGGGTTTGGCCTGTCTGCCGTCATCAACTACTTGTTTTGGGCGCGTGATGGCCAAGGCACAACTGTCAATGTCAGCCCCCGCATGGTTTATCACCTTGCCAAGTTCTACGACGAGTGGCCGGGCGAGGACTACTCAGGCTCAAGTTGTCGCGGTGCGCTCAAGGGTTGGCATAAGCACGGCGTCTGTCAGCGCGTCCTGTGGCCGTACACGGTAGACGGTGCCGGCAAGGTGCCGTCGTTCGAGGCACCCTTGGCCGGCTGGGATGTGGACGCCGTGACGCGCCCACTCGGCGTTTACTATCGTGTCGACAAGCGTTCGGTGGGCGATATGCAAGCTGCGCTGGTCGAAATCGGTGCCATCTATGTCTCGGCCGATGTGCATGACGGTTGGGGCCTACCCGCCACCAAGAAAACCTTCACCGATTACTCCAGCTTGCCAGTGATTCCCTATGGCAGCGCCTCCAGAGTGAGTGGCGGTCACGCCTTTGCGCTGGTGGGCTACACGGCAGCCGGGTTTGTGGTGCAAAACTCCTGGGGCACGGCCTGGGGCTCGTCGGGATTTGCCGTCATGTCTTATGCCGATTGGGTCGCCAATGGCACTGACGCGTGGACCGTATCGTTGGGTGTGCCCATCGTGGCGCAGAAATCAGCCGGTGTGACAGGCACTGCGCTGCGCTCGCCGCGCACCTTCTCAGCCGCGTCGGGCGGCTTGAATGCAGCTCTGTCAGGAGGCAGCGGCGCGCTACCGGCAGCGCCAACCGAGAAGCCGTATTGGCGGGCGCTGGACGCAGAAACGGCGCTCGAACGCATGGTTGTGATGGGCAACAACGGCATGCCGATCAACCGCTTGGTTGGGTGTGCTCACGCGGCGGATGCGATAGCGCAGGTCACCCACAGCAACGCCCTGCGCTTTTTCGCGCAGCAGCCTTCCGGCAAACAACACAAGGTCAAACGCTTGGTGTTGTATGCCCACGGCGGCTTGAACAGCGAAGAAGAGTCGGCTGTGCGCACGCGAATCTTGGCGCCGTATTTTGAAGAGAACGGCATCTATCCAGTCTTCATCACTTGGAAGTCGGGCGCGGGCGAAATCATCAAGAACATTCTGCAAGACCGTGCCAACGACGTCGGCGCGGATTTGCCCTTTTCGGGCGGGATGCTGGACAAACTCAAAGAGGCCGCGCTCGATGCCTGGGACCGCGCCATCGAGCTGCTGGCGCAAAACCTGGGCGTGAAGAGCATCTGGTCGGAAATGAAGCAGAACGCCATCTTGGGCGCGCAGCCGGGCAACGCCTTGGCCTTGATTGCGCAGGAACTCGCGGCGCTGCGGCAGGCGCTCGAAGGCCAGGGTGACAAGCTCGAACTGCACGTTGTCGGGCACTCGGCCGGCTCGATCGTGCTGGGCCACATGCTCGACCTGTTCGGCGCGGGAGCAAGCCCATTGCCTGTCGCGTCGTGTTCGCTGTACGCGCCCGCCTGCACCGTGGCATTTGCCAATGCCCACTACGTTGCTGCGGTGCAGCGCGCAAAAATTTTGGCCCGAGAAAACTTTCATATCGATGTGCTGTCCGACAACCGGGAGCGCGACGACTCTGTTGGCCCTTACAGGAAATCGCTCCTGTACCTGGTGAGCCGGGCATTGGAAGACATGCACAAGATGCCGATTCTCGGCTTGCTCAAGGCCTTCGACACCGAGTGCAATCGGGATGAACACTGGAATGAACCGCGCTTGGACCAGATCGCGCCCGACCTTGTGCAATGGCAGAACTTTTGGTGGGGTGGGTCCGCGCCAAGCGACTTTTTTTCAACAGGCAAGGGCAAGACCGGCACCACGCTTGGCGTAGTGGATCGTTTGCAAATCGAATCCGGCGCTCGAACGATTGGCGCCGCGCACGGCAGCTTCGACAACGACGTAGACGTGGTGCGGGCCACGCTGGAACGGATGCTTGGGGCAGGCACCGGGGTCGCACCCGCCAGGCGCGACTGGAACCTTGACTATTGACCGAACCGTCTTGAATCTCGGGCAATTCCCAGGGTGATGAGGGGAGCAACGAATCATGGAATTTCGTCGATCGGCCTTTTGCGCATTGACTTCCTTGTCGATGCTTTGCGCGGGTTGCGGCTCCGTGCCAGGTGCCGGGCCTGAAATCGAGAAGGCCCTGTTCAACGATCTGGCGAAGGCCCGGCTGCTCAGGCAACGCCTCAATTTTCTGACCACCCGCGTCAACGCAGACTGAATCGAGACCGGCAATACCGGCAATGAATCTTCTACCGCTCAACCCGGCCCAGCGCCAGTTCGCCCTGCTGCTGCCCACTCTTGCTCTGGCCGGATGCTCGGAACTGCAAATCGACGTCGACGTCTACTATGTGGAGACCAGCGCTGCCATTCAGTCTGTTCGCACCAGCGAGAACCCCAACAGCCGAGCAAACCCAGCACGCCCCGTCACTGTGCGCGCTGGCGTCAATTCACTCCAGAATGAGTGAAGCCCAAACCCGCGCACGCGAACAACAGCGCGTCGAAGAACTCTGCGCCGCGTCGATCCGCGCGCTGAGCGGCATTGCCGACCTGCACTTTCGCGGCGCGCGGCTGCACCGTGGCCAGCGCGCCTTGCCGAGGTTCGCGCCGCACCTGCACCCTTCCCTGATCGAAGACGATTTCGGATCGTTTCGCGGCGCCGCCGACGGCTTGGCGCTGCGGCTGGCACACAGCGATCCGCGATTGCACCGCGGCCTCACACCGGCCGATCCGATCGAACGCCTGCTGTTCGAACTGCTCGAACAATTCCGCTGCGAATCGCTCGCGCTGGACGCCATGCCCGGCGTGCGCCGCAACCTGCGGCACCGGTTTGAGGCCTGGTCGCTCAGGTTTCACCACAGTGGCGGCACCGAGTCCGCGCGCGGCTTGCTGCTCTACACCGTCACGCAGGTGTGCCGCGCACGCGTGACGGGCGAAGCGGTGGTGGAGGAGACAGAAGACTTGCTGGAGGCCACGCGCGCTGGCCTGGCGCCGCTGCTGGGCGTGGCGCTCGCGGGGCTGCGCCGTGAGCGCGCGGACCAGCGGGCCTACGCGGTACACGCGTTGCGCATTGCAGCTGAGGTTGCCGGGTGGTTGAAGGGCATCGATGCCGATGGTGACGATGAAACGCCGGACGGCGCCGCCCAGCTCACCGACCCCTGGGCCGCGTTCAGCCTGCTGCTCGACCAAGGCGACGAGGTCGAAGACCCGGTGGCCACGGCGGTCAGCGGGCGCAGCCTGGTGCTCGACAGCCACGACGGTGGCTACCGGATTTTCACGACGGTGTATGACCGCGAGCTTGCGGCCACCGCCCTGGCGCGGCCCGAGCAGTTGCGCGAACTGCGGCAGCAGCTGGATTCGCAGATCGCCGCGTCTGGCGTGAATCTCGCGCACCTGGCGCGCGACCTGAAAGCGTTGCTCGCCGTGCCTTCGCGCGACGGCTGGGACAGCGGCCAGGAAGAAGGCCTGATCGACGGCCGGCGCCTCGCGCAGCTCATCAGTTCGCCCACCGAGCGGCGCCTGTTTCGCAGCGAACGCAGCACCCCCGCGGCGTTTTGCCGCGCAGCGCTGCTGATCGATTGTTCGGGTTCGATGAAGGAACACTGCGAGTCGGTTGCGGTGCTTGCCGATTTGCTGGCGCGCGCGTTCGAACAAATCGGCGTGGCCACCGAAGTGCTGGGCTTCACCACCCACGCCTGGAACGGCGGGCGCACGCAGCGCGATTGGGTGCGCGCCGGCCGGCCCACGCACCCCGGGCGCCTGAACGAGGCCTGCCACATCGTGTTCAAGGATGTGGACACGCCGTGGCGCCGCGCGCGGCCGGGCATCGCGGCGCTGCTCAAAGGCGATCTGTTTCGCGAAGGTATCGACGGCGAAGCGCTCGAATGGGCCGTGCGCCGCTTCGACACGGCCGCGCGCGACAACGACGGCCTTGCCGCCGACGCAGATGGCCCGCAGCGCCGCCTGCTCTTCGTCCTCTCCGACGGCTCACCGATGGACAGCGCGACGAACCTGGCGAACGACGCACATTACCTCGACCAGCACTTGCGCGACGTGGTCGCGAAGCACGAGCGCGCGGGTATCGAGATCCATGGCGTGGGAGTCGGCCTGGACCTCAGCCCGTACTACAGCCGCAGCCAGGTGCTCGATTTGTCGGCCGGTGTGGGCGGTGCCGTGCTGCGCGATGTGCTTGGAATCTTGAGTCGGGCGCGGCAGCGCTGAGAGGATGAGGCCATGCGGCTGCGCCCTCACTGCGAACTTGCCGAGCCGAAGCGCACGGCAGACCGGGCGCGCGCGCGCGCCGCTTCGATTTCGCGGTCGCGCGGCTGCGCTGTCGTGACCAGCGACGCGATCAACACCCGGGCGGACGCGGCGACATCCTGCACCGCCCGGTCGAACGCCGCTTCATTCGCTTTGGACGGAACGTTGAAGCCGCTCAGCTTGCGAACGAACTGCAGCGATGCGTCGCGAATCTCGAGCTCCGTGGCCGGCGGCTCGAAGTTGAACAGGGTCTTGATGTTTCGGCACATGGCGGCTCCGCGGCAAGTCGGCTGCAAGCGATTTTGCCGCGAGCCGCCATGTCGCTGGCCGGCACGCGAGAGTGAACCGACAATCGGGCGCGGAGGCCTCATGAAAACCTATTCGATCGAATTGCAGCGCGTGAAGTCGATGAGCAATCAGCATGGCTTGATCCATGCGCGCATCGACGCATTGATTCAGCCGCAAACGCCCAAACGCGGCGATGACGACGGCGCCGCGGAGCCGCTGTCGGTGCTGAGCTTCAGCGAAGACACGGCGCGCGTGATGGTGTCGCTGCTGAAAGCGCAGATCGCCGAGTTCGACAAGCGCAAGGCGCGCAGCCGCTTCTGATTAACCGCGCGACAATCGCGCAAGACTCGTCCCGCGTTACGCATGCACCCGACACCCGACTCGCCGCCCGCCGGCACCCCACCCGACGCCGGCACGGCCGAGGACCAGCAATCGACGGACACTTCGATGGTCGATGGCGCCGACGCCGCGCAGACGCCGGAGACGACAACCGCCGAGCCAGCGCCCGCACCCGCCGTCGCGGCGGCCGATGCCGCGCCAGCACCGGCGCCGCTTCCCGATCTCTCACCCGTCGCCTGCGCCGCGCGGTTGGCGGAACTGTTCCCGGCGGTGTTCACACCGGGCCGGCCGCAGCCGCTGAAGCTGCGCATCCAGACCGACATTCAAGAGCGTGCGCCGGGCATCTTCACGCGCAAGGCGCTGTCGACCTTTCTGCACCGGCACACCACGAACACGGCCTATCTGCGCACGCTGGTCAGCGCGCCGAGCCGCATCGATTTGGGCGGCGAGCCCAGCGGTGAAGTGGCACCCGAGCACCGCGAAGCCGCGACCCTGGAACTGCAGCGTCGGCGCGACTTGTTCGAAGCACGCCGCGTCGCCGAGCGCCAGGCACAGCGCCAAGCCCATACCGATGCGCAGCGCGATGCCCAGCGCCAACCGCAGCCCATTGCGGAGCGCGTGGCGGGACAAGGCGACGGACGGCCTGCGCAGGCCGTACTGGTTGAAGCGAGGCGCGCTGCGCCGGCTGACCGTGACGCACGGCGCGCACCGCCGGGCCAGGGCGAAGACCCTCGGCGCGCGCGGCCAGCGCAGCGCGAAGGGGGGCGCATGCCGCCACCGCATGGCGACGCGCAGCGAGCCCAGCCCTCTCACCGCGACGCCCGCCGTTCCCAGCCGGCGCAGGGCGAAGGTCGGCAAGACCCGCGCGCAACGGACCAAGGTCGGCGCGCTCCGATCGCGCAAGCTGATGCAAGTCGCGCGATGCCTGCGTCGGCGGTCCACGCGGCGCAGTCACCGCAGCCACCCCAGGCCCCGCAAGACCCACAGCGGCGCGAGCGCCAGGCACTGCTGCGCGCCTATGAATCGAGCACGCTGACACGGCGCAATTTCTGCGCGCTCAAGGGGATGTCGGAGACCGAGCTCGAAGCGCAACTCGCCTTGGCTCGGCAGGAGGTGCCACCCGCGCCACCGGCACCGAGCCCGGCACACAACCCTCCCACGCGCGGCCCGGCGGACGCACGGGCGCGCGCGCCGCGCGGCGCCTGAGTGAGTTGAGAGTTTTTCGATCGCGCTCGAAGAACTCTCAGCCTCTGACCCGATCAGCGCGGCGCGGCGCGCCCTTCTTGCCCGCGATCGACGAGATCGGCGCGCCGGTCGCGAATGTCGCGGCGATCTCGGCTGCGGCCCGCTGCAGCACCGGCACTGAGCGCAAGCAGCTCTTGATGCTGGCGCGCGACGACGGCGCGTGCATCGCCACCGCAGCCGGCACCTGGCTGTCGCGCGTCAAAACCGGTACCGCGATCGCCACTGAATCGTCGAAGCGTTCGCAGTCGTGGGTGCCGATGCCGGTTTTGCGGATCTTCGCGAGTTCGGCCTCGAGCGCATCGAACTTGACGATCGTCTTGGGCGTGAAGCGCGCGTAGGGCTCCTTGCCCAGAATGCGCCGCGCCTGCTCGGGGCTCATCTGGCTCAGAAACAGTTTGCCGCTCGCGGTGCAATGCAGCGGCACGCGCGTGCCGGTCTCCAGGTGCAGGCGCAAGGGGTGGCTGGTCTCGACGCGGTCGAGGTAGAGCACCTGGTTGTTTTCCAGCAGCGTCAGGTTGCAGCTCTCGCCGATCCGCGCCACCGCGTCTTCGAGCGCGCGGTGCCATTGCAGGCGCAGCATGCTGCTGCTCCACAGGTTGACGGCAAACGCCGTGAGCCGGGGCCCGAGCGTGTAGCGCTTGGCCGCGGACTCGCGGCGCAACAGGTCCGCTCCTCTGAGCATGCCGAGGATGCGGTACACGGTCGGCTTGGGCAGTGCGAGCGCGAGCGTCACGTCATCCAGCGACACCGGGCCCGGTGCGTTGACCACGAATTCGAGCACCGCGAAAGCGCGCAGCGCGATCGATTCGGTCGTGCCGGTGCTCATGACGCAAGAGTCGAGCAGACAGCGGCGCGAAGCATCACGCGAACAACATCGCGAGCGCGACGATCAGCATGAAGACCATCACGATGCGCCGAAAGCGCTCGTCCGACAGCCGCGCGAACAGTTTGCTGCCCACCACCACGCCAGCGGCGAACGGCAGTGCGAGCCAGGCCGCGCGCGCCAGGGTGGCTTGGGTGAGCAGGCCGGATGCGCCCAGCATCAGCAGGCCCACGGCCGAGAGCACGATCACGAACGCCGTGAGGTTGGCGCGCGTCACGGCCACCGGATCCGGCCCCGACAGCAGATAAAGGATCACCGGCGGCGCGCCGATGCTGGTGGCACCGAGCAGCACGCCGCTCAGTGCGCCGAGCGCGAGCGAGGTTCCTAGGCGCGGCTCGCCGCGGTAGCGTCGGCCGCTCAGCAGCGCGAGCGAGAACACGATCACGATGACGGAGATCGCGCGGCGCAGCGTGAGCACACTCGCCCCGGCGAGCACCTGGGCACCGAGCGGAATCGCCAGGATCGCGCTGCCGCAGATCGGCCCGATCAAACGCCAGCGCACCAGGCCGAACACGGAACGCAGCATCGGCGCCGCGGCGAAGGTTTCCAGCAGCAGTGTCACCGGCACTGCCGTGCGTGGCCCGAGCAGATACGCGAGCGGCGGCACCATCACCATCGCCG
>JANOLA010000755.1:0-18568 GCA_031419535.1 Burkholderiales bacterium
GCTGCGCCGCGCCGCGCTCGAGTACCACGAGTTCCCGACGCCGGGCAAGATTGCGATCGCGCCGACCAAGCAGCTGATCAACCAGCGCGATCTGGCGCTGGCCTATTCGCCTGGCGTCGCTGCGGCGTGCGAAGAAATCGCCGCCGACCCGGCCAACGCATTCCGCTTCACGGCGCGCGGCAACCTGGTCGCGGTGATCACCAATGGCACGGCGGTGCTGGGCCTGGGCGACATCGGTCCGCTTGCCGCCAAGCCGGTGATGGAAGGCAAGGCGGTGCTGTTCAAGAAGTTCGCCGGCATCGACGTGTTCGACCTCGAAGTCAATGAGAAGAACCTCGACAAGCTGATTGACCTGATCGCCGCGCTCGAGCCCACGTTCGGCGGCATCAACCTGGAGGACATCAAGGCGCCGGATTGTTTTTATGTGGAGCGCGCGCTGCGTTCGCGCATGAAGATTCCGGTGTTCCACGACGACCAGCACGGCACGGCGATCGTCGTCGCGGCGGGCATCTTGAATGCGCTGAAGGTGACCGGCAAGGACATCACGAAAGTGAAGCTCGTGTCCTCGGGCGCCGGCGCCGCGGCCTTGGCGTGCCTGGGTCTGCTCGTGAAGATCGGCATGCCGCGCGAAAACATCTGGGTTACCGACCTCGCGGGCCTGGTCTACACGGGCCGCAAGGAACTGATGGACGACGACAAGATCGCCTTCGCGCAGCCCACCGCGCAGCGCAGCCTGAGTGAAGCGATCGCCGGCGCCGATATTTTTCTCGGCCTGTCGGCCGGCGGCGTGCTAAAGAAAGACATGGTCGCGCGCATGAATCCGAACCCGGTGATTTTCGCGCTGGCCAACCCCACGCCCGAGATCATGCCCGAGGAGGTGAAGGAGGTGCGCAGCGACGCCATCGTCGCCACGGGGCGCACCGACTACCCGAACCAGATCAACAACGTCTTGTGCTTCCCCTACATTTTTCGCGGGGCGCTGGATTCGGGCGCGACGACGATCAATGTCGAGATGGAAATCGCCGCGGTGCATGCGATCGCCGATCTGGCGCAGGCCGAGCAAAGCGAAGTCGTCGCGGCGGCCTATGCCGGAGCGACGCTGAGCTTCGGCCCTGAATACCTGATCCCCAAACCGTTCGACCCGCGCTTGATGATCCGCATCGCACCGGCGGTCGCGCGGGCGGCTGCTGCATCGGGCGTGGCGCTGCGCCCCGTGAAGGACCTGGACGCGTACCGCGAGAAGTTGTTGAGCTTCGTGTACGCGTCGGGTACGACGATGAAGCCGATCTTCACCCTGGCCAAACGCGCCCAGCGCAAGCGCGTCGCGTTTGCCGAAGGCGAGGAGGAGCGCGTACTGCGTGCGGTGCAGGTGGTCGTCGACGAAGGCATCGCACGCCCCACGCTGATCGGCCGGCCCGAGGTGCTGGCGCAGCGCATCGAAAAATTCGGCCTGCGCCTGACGGTCGGCCGCGACTACGACCTCGTCAACACCGAGAACGACCACCGCTACCGCGCCTATTGGCGCAGCTACCACGAGATGACGGCGCGCAAGGGCGTGACAGCTCAGCTCGCGAAGATCGAAATGCGCCGGCGGCTCACGCTGATCGGCGCGATGCTGCTCAAGAGCGATGAAGTCGACGGCATGCTGTGCGGCACCTGGGGCACGACCGGATTGCACCTGCACTACATCGACCAGGTGATCGGTTTGCGCGAGGGCGTGAAGACCTATGGCTGCATGAACGGCTTGATGCTGCCGGGGCGACAAGTGATGCTGGTCGACACGCATGTCAACTACGACCCGAGCGCGGCGCAGTTGGCCGAACTGACGGTGATGGCCGCCGAAGAAATGCTGCGCTTCGGGCTGCGCCCGAAGGCGGCGCTGCTGTCGCACAGCAGTTTCGGCTCGAGCAATCAGCCCTCGGCGGTGAAGATGCGCGATGCGTTGGCGCTGCTGCGCGAGTCGGCACCCTGGCTCGAGGTGGACGGCGAAATGCACGGCGACGCCGCGCTCGACGCCGCCTACCGCAGCGAGTTGATGCCCTACAGCACCCTGGTCGGCGAAGCCAACCTGCTCGTGCTGCCCAACATCGACGCCGCGAACATTGCCTACAACCTGCTCAAGACGGCGGCCGGCGGCGGCATCGCGATCGGCCCGGTGCTGCTCGGCGCGGCCAAGCCGGTGCACATCCTCACACCCTCGGCGACGGTGCGCCGCATCGTCAACATGGCCGCCGTGACGGTGGCCGATGCGAACGCGGCACGCCGCTGATAGCACGGGCTCCGAGCGGGCCTCGCAGCGCATGCCGCGCGCATGCTGCGGTGCGCAATCGCGTGCGCTCACGCGTCGATCGGGCTGCGAACATGCGTGTCAATCGCGGTATGTCCCAGGGCTTGATGAAAATTTCAAGAATGGACACGAAAGCCCTGCGATGACTGGACAATTACGTATGTGTGCGCAAACTTAATACCCATTGAGGATGCCCGAAAATGAGGCACGGGCTTGAGCTTTGGCAGCGACTTCTGTACCATCCGGCCTCCGCATTCCAGGGGGTTACCCGTGTTCTTGTCTGGCCAGCCGCGAGTCGAGCGACAACTGAGAAAGTTGGGGCTCGCTCTCGTCGCCGCAGTGGCGGTTGGTGCGCTAGCACCCGTTTTGGTGCAGGCAAGAGAGTCGAAACCTGGCCTGGTGTCGAGGGTGCAGCTACCACCCGAGGCCCAGCAGACGGAAAAGTTGATTTACTCCGGGGGGCCGTTTCCGTATCCCAAGGATGGCTCGACGTTTGGGAACCGGGAGCGCATCTTGCCGGCGCACGCCCGCGGCTATTACCGCGAGTACACCGTGCAGACACCTGGCGCGCGCAACCGCGGTGCGCGCCGCATCGTTTGTGGAGGGCAAGTCGCGACGAAGCCAGACGCGTGTTTTTATACGGCAGACCACTATGCAAGCTTCAATCGCATCGCTGAGTAGCAGTTTGCCCCGAGAAGAATTTTCATTGACCACAGGAGGATCGTGACCATGCTGTTGCAGACCGTCCGACCCAATATCGTTCAGTCGATACGCGCCTACCGCGCCGAAGACTTGTTGCAGGCCGCGCAGGGCGTGGACCAGCATTTTTTGTATGCCAACCTGGCGCAGGCGCAGTCCAAACAGGACGTGCTCGACACCATTGCCGAGGCGTTCATGTTCCCCGCGCACTTCGGCAAGAACCTCGACGCCTTGTACGACTGCATGACCGACCTGGTGCACAAGTCGGGCTCGCAGCCGGGCTTCGTGGTGGTGCTCGAGCAGTTGCCCGACAACCCCAAGTTCGACCGCGAGGCGCGCGAACAGCTGCTCGACGTGTTCCGAGACGCTGCCGACTATTGGGCCGAGCGAAAGGTGCCGTTCCGATGTTTCTATTCTTTTCAGTAGCCCGCTCCCAGGAATTCGGGTCATGGGAGCGGGCGGCAGAGGTGGCCCAGAACGTTGCGCAAAAGCCTGCCAAGGGCGTTGCGAAGAGTGCGACGAGCGCGAACTTCGGCATGAACATGCCGATGATGAGCAGCGCCTTCGACACGGCGATGTGGTTGAGCGCCGCTTAGCGCTGGCGCGCTGACTCGGCTCGAACGGCGGTCCCCGGACCGCTGTTTTCACGTGTGCGGCTCAGGCGCGGCCGAGGTCGGAGCCGCGTCAAGCGCAGGCGCGAGCCAGGGCCACGAACTCGGCCACCGGCACTTCCTCGGCGCGGCGCTGCAAGTCGAACGGGCCAGCGAATTGGCGCGCCTCCAGCCAGCGCCCCAGGGTGTGGCGCAGCAACTTGCGGCGCTGTGAAAACGCCACGCGCACCAGCTCGCTCAGGTGCTCGACCGACACGTCGGCAAATTCGCGCAAGGGCTGCATGCGCACCACGGCGGAGTTCACTTTCGGCGGCGGGTCGAAGCAGGCCGGAGCCACGTCGAGCAAGTGCTCGAGCGCGTAGCGCCACTGCAGCATCACGCTGAGCCTGCCGTAGGCCTTGGTCGATGGCTCGGCCGTCATGCGCTGCACCACTTCGAGCTGCAGCATGAAATGCTGATCGGCGATGTGTTGCACCGCGTCGAGCAGGTGAAACAGGATCGGCGACGAGATGTTGTAGGGCAGGTTGCCGACCACGCGCAGCTTGGCGGCGCGCGCGTGCGCGAACGCCGCGAAATTGACCTTCAGCACGTCGGCCTCCGTCACGTCCAACCCAGGACGACGCCGCAGCGTCGCGGCCAGGTCGCGGTCGAGTTCGATCACGCTGAGCCGCTCGCAGCGCGCAAGCAGCGGCAAGGTCAGTGCGCCGAGACCTGGGCCGATTTCGACGAGTGCCTGCCCGGGTTGCGGGTCGATCAGGTGAACGATGTGCTCGACCACATGCGCGTCGGTCAGAAAGTGCTGGCCGAAGCGCTTGCGCGCGATGTGTTTCACGGCGCCGCGCGGCAGTACTACAGCGGTGGCTCGCGAAATTCGACGTAGGCGCGAGCGCGCAGCTCGCGCATCCACTCCACGTAAGCCTCTTCGAATTTCTGCTCGCGCAACACGTTGCGCGCCTGTTCGCGCACTTGCTTGGCCTCCAGCGCGACTTCGCGCCGCTCGATCAGTTGAATCAGGTGCACGCCAAAACGCGACACCACCGGCTCCGACACGCCGCCGGGCGAGAGCGCGTTCATCGCCTCTTCGAACTCCGGAACCAGGCTTCCGGGCGTTGACCAGCCGAGGTCGCCGCCCTGCGCCGCGCTGCCGTCTTCCGAGTTGTCGCGCGCGAGCTGCTCGAACGACTTCACTGAGCTTTCGATCTCGCGCTTGAACTGCGCGAGCCGACGCAGCGCCGCTTCCTGGGGCAGCTGCGGCGATGTGCGCAGCAAGATATGGCGCGCGCGTGACTGCGGCACCATCACGACCGAGCCGTCGCGCTTGTCGACCAGCTTCAGGATGTGAAAGCCCGCGCCGCTGTGCAGCGGGCCTGAGCTCACCTCGCCGGGTTGCATCGAACGCACCGCGTCGACGAACAGATCGGGCAAGCGGTCCGCGGCGCGCATGCCGATGACCCCGCCTTGCGCGCGGTTGCCGTCTTCCGAGAGCTCGCGTGCCACCGCTTCGAACGCTTCGCCGCCGCGCACGCGCTGCAACGCCGCGTCGGCGCGCGCGCGCCGACGCGCAAGCGTCGCTTCGTCGGCGCCTTCGGCGACCGTGACCAGAATCTGCGCGATGTTGAACTGATCGGCGCCGCGCGTCGCGTCGCGGCGCTTTTCGAGAAAGGCGTCGATTTCGGAGTCGCTGATGCGGATGCGACCCAGCACCTCGCGCTCGCGAACCCGCTCGGCCAGCATCTGGTCGCGCACGTTGCTGCGAAAACGCACGAAGTCGATGCCCTCGGCGTGCAGGCGCTCGCGCAGCTGCGCCATCGTGATCTGGTTTTGCAGCGCGACGTTGGCGACCGCGCGGTCGAGCTCGGCGTCGTCCAGGCGCTGGCCGCTGTCGCGCGCATAGGTGACCTGCACGCGCTCGTCGATCAGCGCGTCCAGCACCTGTTGGCGCAACTTCTCGGCCGGCGGCAACGCGCCGCCGCCACGCGAGGCGTTCTCTTGCAGGCGCGTCAGCCGCAATTGCAGCTCGCCCGCGGTCACCAACTCCTGGTTCACCACGGCGACGATGTAGTCGCCGATGCGCGTCTCGCCGCGACCCTGCGCGGCAACCGGCGCCGTGGCCGTGCCCAGGCCGGCGGCGAAGCCGGCGATCAGCGCGATTCTCGCGGCGTGCTTCAAGGCCATGGACGAAAGACTCTCAACCTCAGTCATACGAATTCAGCGGATCGACCGGGGCTCGCTCGTCGCGCAGCAGCCGGTAGCCGGGGATATTGTCCTTCAAGACCTGCAACGGGTTGGTCCCGAGCCGCGACAGGCCCACGAACTCGATTTGCAGGAGCAACCGGGTCGTCGCTTCGCTGACTCCGGTGGACTGGCGCTCGGCGACGACGCGCCCGATCCAGCAGCCGGCGTCGTACTCCATGCCGAGAATCGAGTCGGTGATGCGCCGGTCGCGCGTGCTGTAGTTGGCCCGGCCCACGCTGTACCAGCTGCCGGTGCAGGTGCTGCTGTTGTTGTTGCTGCCGCTGCCGTTGCCGGCGGCCGCACGTGCGGTGCCCGGCGTCGCGCCGAACAGGGGCCATTGCCAGGCCAGCTCGACCTGTTCGCTCGCACCCGATGCCAGCCGGTAGGTAGCGCCGACCGTGCGGTACGGGCCGGGCGAGTAGCGCGCGCCGACGATCGAGCGCACCACCCGGTTGCCGTCGGGGTTGTACTGCAGCGAGGCGTCGAGCCGCCAGTCCGGCACGAGCGTGGTTGAGCCGAGCAGCAAGATGTCGGAAATGCGCTGCGTCAGCGGGGCGCCGTCGGGGGTGACGAGCTGGTCGCGGTACAGATAGCGCTGCACCAGGCCCAGGCGCATCGCTTCGGCGCCGGTCTGCGCGTCGAGGATCCGCGTCGTCACGCCGGCCGTCAGCAGGTGCGCGTCGGACACCCGGTCGACGCCGGAAAAAGCGTTCTCGGTGAAGATCGAATCGAAATTGAAGTCTTTCGCCGCCGCGTCGAAATTCGGCAGCGCATCTTGCCGGCGGTACGGCGTGTTCACGTACAGCATGCGCGGCTCGAGGGTCTGGCGCGTGGCGCGGCCGAACCAGGTGGCGTCGCGTTCCAGCAGCCAGGCGCTGTTCAGACTGAACGTCGGCACCCAGCGCGCCATGCTGCGGCGTCCGTCGACCGGCTGGCCGGTGACGGGGTCGATCACCGGGCGATCCAGCGAATACACGGCGGCGTTGTAGAGGAGCTTCGGCGTGACCGTCCACCCGGGCGTGCCGACCGGCCAAGCCAACCAGCCGAGCGAATGCGCGCGCGCACCCGTGGCGCGCGGCGCGCTCACGCCGCGGCTCGGATCGGCGAAGCGGTTCAACTCGAATTCGAGGCCGGTCTGTGGGCCCGAATCGAAGCGCCGGCTGTAGTTCGCGCCGAGCTGCGGTAGGCGCTCATAGGGCGCTTCGATGGGACTGCCGATGTCTTGCAGGACCTGCCAGCGCCGCACGCGCGCGTAGAACGCCCAGTCGGCGAGCGAAGTGTGCAGGGCGATGTCGGAAGCGAGCAGGCGTGGCGTCGTGCTTTGCACACCGCGGGAGAAGTCTTTCCAGTACGCGTCGTCCGAGACGCGCAGCCAGCGCGCGCGCGCGTTCACGTCGAGCGGGAGCTCGGCGTCGCTCGCCAGGCTGACCGCGAAGCGCGAGTCGCCGGCCATGCGGTCGTGGGGCAGGAGTCGAAGGTCGAGCTCGCCCCGGTGGCGCGGCTCGAGATAGCGGAACTCCGTCTCCATGCCGATACCACGCTTGGCGCTGACCACCGGGGTCAGCGTCGCGTCTCGCTGCGGCGCGATGTTCCAGTAGTAGGGCAGCGCTACCTGCAAACCGCTATTGCTGTCCAGGTTCAGGCCCGGCGGCAGCCAGCCGGACTTGCGCTCGTCGGTGAGCGGAAAACTGAGCACCGGCGCGGCCAGGATCGGCACGCCGTAAAAGCGCAGCACGGCGTTTTCGGCGATGCCCTCATTGGCGGCGAAGTCGAGCTTGATACTGTCGGTAGAGAGCAGCCACGCCGGGCCGCCCGAGCCGTCGCTGGGGCAACTCGAATAGTTCGCGCCGGTGGCGATGACGCGTTGGTCGTCGAGAAAATCGACGCGTTGGGCGGTGCCGCCCGCGCCATTGCGCGCGAAGCGATAGGTCGGGTTCACGAAGAAGCCCTCGAACCGGTGCAGGCGCAGCTGCAACTCCGAGCCGGTGTAGACGTTGCCGTCGCGGCTGATGCGCACGTTGCCGCGCGCCACCGCCAGGTCCTCGGCCTGCTCGTGCGTCAGGGTGTCGGCGCGCATCACCAAGCCGCCGCTGCGCAGCTCGACGTCGCCATCGGCCACGGTGTCGAGGTCGGGGCGGCCGCGCAATTCGCGCGCGCGCAAGATGATCGGCGCACGCGAACCCGCCTCGCCGCGCGGCGCAGGCTGAAGCCGCGGCGACAGGCGCAGCTGCAAGGGCTCGCCGAGGCCGTCTTGCGCAGGGGCGGGTGGCGCCGCCGGCAGCAGCGCCAGCGTGAAGATTGAGAGCCAGCACGGCTGCGTGGACCGGCGCTTGAGTAGACCCGGAGCGGACGGTGTACTCGTCGGCCTTGGGGCACTCATGATGAGCGCAATCAACGAGGGAGGCAGATTCGGCAAGACATGCAAGGCAACGCGCGGCCCCGGGAGAAGATTCGCCAGTCGCGCGGCGCAGCGGCAGCCAGCGCCTGCACGGTGCAGGGTGGTTTGTAGAATCGATTATCCACGAGGCCCACGGCTGAATCGGCCAGGCCCGTGTTGCGCGAGAGCGCCCCCAACCCCACGCCATTTTGAACACTCCATCCTCGACCCACAGCATCGCCTGGGCGCAGCCGAGCCGGCAGCAGGCTTTCGAGCGCTGGTTCGGATTGGTCGCCTCGCGCCACGGCTTGATCGGCGCGACGCTGCGCCCCGCATCCAGCGACGCGAGTTTTCGGCGCTACTTCCGCGTCGATTCGAGCGCTGGCGCGAGCCACGTCGTGATGGACGCACCGCCACCGCAAGAAGATGTGGGCGCCTTCATCGACATCGCGGCGCGCCTGGCGCAGGCCGGACTGAACGCGCCGCGCATCGTCGAGCAAGACACGGAGCATGGCTTCCTGCTGCTCAGCGACCTGGGCTCGCGCCTGTATCTGAACGAACTGCTCAGCGCACAGGCGGCGAACGACGCTGCGACGATCGCGGCCTTGATGCGCGACGCCATCGCCGCACTCGTGCAGTGGCAACGCCACGGCGCCACGGCCGGCCTGCCGCCCTACGACGACGCCCTGCTGCGGCGCGAACTCGCGCTGTTCCCGCAGTGGTGCGTGCAGCGCGAGTTCGGCGTCGCCTGGACCGCGGCGCAGCAGCGCACGTGGGGCGCCGCCTGCGACGCGCTCGTTGCCAGCGCGCTCGCGCAGACCCAGGTGGCCGTGCACCGCGATTACATGCCGCGCAACCTGATGGTGTGCGAGCCGAACCCGGGCATCCTCGATTTCCAGGACGCGGTGTGTGGGCCGGTGAGTTACGACCCGGCCTGTCTGCTGCGCGACGCTTTCATCTCCTGGGACGAAGAACGCGAACTCGATTGGGCGGTGCGCTATTGGGAAGCGGCGCGCAAGGCGGGCCTGAGCCTGCCCGACGACTTTGGCGAGTTCTGGCGCCAGCTCGAATGGATGGGCCTGCAGCGCCACCTGAAAGTGCTGGGCATTTTCTGCCGCCTGAAACACCGCGATGCCAAGCCCAAGTACAGCGAGGACCTGCCGCGCTTCTTCAATTACGCGCACAAGGTGGCGACGCGTTATGCGCCGCTGCGCCCGCTGGCGGGCTTGCTCGAACCCTTGATGGGCCTCGAGCGGCGCGAGGCGTTCTACTGATCGCCGAGCGGCCGCTTGCGTAGCTTGCCACGCTCGGCCACGCTGCCCCGACGATGTTGCGAATCAACGAACTGCGCCTGCCGCTGGAACGCGGCGAGGCCGATGAAGCGATGCTGCGCAGTGCGATCGCGGCGCGGCTCGGCATTCCGGAAGTGCAGGTGCTATCGATCAACGTGTTCAGGCGCGGCTACGACGCGCGCAAGCGCGGCGCGATCCAGCTCGTCTACACCGTCGATGCCGAAGTCGACGACGAAGCAGCGCTGCTGGCACGCCAGCCGGCGGGCTCAACGCTGCGGCGCGCGCCCGACCTGCGCTACCACTTCGTCACCGAACCCAGCCGCGGGGCGCGGGCCGCCTCAAAGCAGCGCCCGGTCGTGATCGGCTTCGGCCCCTGCGGGCTGTTCGCCGCGCTCGTGCTCGCGCAGATGGGTCTCGCGCCGATCGTGCTGGAGCGTGGCAGACGCGTGCGCGAGCGCACCCAGGACACCTGGGGCCTGTGGCGGCGCCGCGAGCTCGACCCCGAATCCAACGTGCAGTTCGGCGAAGGCGGTGCAGGAACGTTTTCCGACGGCAAGCTGTGGAGCCAGGTCAGCGACCCGCGGCACCTGTCGCGCAAGGTGCTGAACGAATTCGTCAAGGCTGGCGCGCCCGAAGAGATCTTGGTGGTGGCCAAGCCGCACATCGGCACGTTCCGGCTGGTAGGCGTGGTCGAGAAAATGCGCGCTGAGATCGAGGCGCTCGGCGGGGAAATCCACTTCCAGCAGCGGGTCACCGACGTGCTGATCGAAGACGGGCAGATTCGCGGCGTCAGCACCGCGACGGGCGCACAGTGGCGCGCCGACCATGTGGTGCTGGCACTCGGCCACAGCGCGCGCGACACCTTCGCCATGCTGCACGCGCGCGGCGTGTTCATGCAGGCGAAACCGTTTTCGCTGGGTTACCGCATCGAACATCCACAGGGGCTGATCGATCACGCGCGCTTTGGCACCAGCGCCGGCAATCCGCTGCTGGGCGCCGCCGACTACAAGCTGGTTCACCACGCCGGCAACGGCCGCTCCGTGTACAGCTTTTGCATGTGCCCCGGCGGCACCGTGGTTGCGGCAACGTCCGAGGTCGGGCGCGTCGTGACGAACGGCATGAGCCAGTATTCGCGCAACGAGCGCAATGCCAACGCCGGCATCGTCGTGGGCATCACGCCTCAGGACTATCGACAAGACGGGCGGCAAGACGGGCGGATTGAGGGCGAAGTGCATCCAATGGACGGCATTGCTTTTCAGCGCCAATGGGAATCGCGCGCGTTCGAGCTGGGGGGTGGCAACTACAACGCACCGGGCCAGTTGCTCGGCGACTTTCTCGCGGCGCGGCCGTCAAACCGCCTCGGCAGCGTCGAGCCTTCCTACAAACCCGGCGTGACGCTGACGAATCTGGCCGAGCCCGGCCGACCGAGCCTGCCCGACTACGCAATCGCCGCGATTCGCGAAGCCCTGCCCGCCTTCGAGCGCCAGATTCCCGGCTTCGCCATGCATGACGCGGTGCTCACCGGCGTCGAGACACGCACCTCGTCGCCACTGCGCATCACGCGCGGCCCGAACTTTCAGAGCGTGAACATCGGCGGGCTGTACCCGGCCGGCGAAGGCGCGGGCTATGCGGGCGGCATCATGTCGGCGGCGATCGACGGCATCGAAGTCGCCGAAGCCGTCGCGCGCTCCATGCTCGGCCTGGCCGAGCCGAGCGGCGTCAAGGGCAGGCCGCGATCACCTGGGCCACTGACGCCGTGAGTTTCTTGCCGTAGGGCACGTGCAGGAATTCATTCGGCCCGTGCGCGTTGCTCTTCGGCCCAAGCACGCCGCAGACCATCATCTGCGCCCGCGGGAAGCCTTGTTGCAACATGCTCATCAGCGGAATCGTTCCGCCCTGGCCGATGTAGCCGCAAGGCGCGCCGAAGTTCGCACGTGACGCCGCGTTCAAAGCGTCTTCCAACCAAGGTGCGAGGGCCGGCGCGTTCCAGCCGGTGGCGCCTTGCGCGCCCACACGTCCATCGGCGGCAAAGGTGACACGCGCGTTGTACGGCGCGTTGTCTTCGAGCAGGGCCTTCAGTTCGGCAGCGGCCTGGTTGCCGTCCACCAAGGGCGGCAGGCGCAGCGACAGCTTGAACGCGGTGAAAGGGCGCAGCACGTTGCCGGCGTTGCGCAGTTCGGGAAAGCCTTCGGCGCCGGTGACCGACAGCGTGGGCTGCCAGGTGCGGCGCAGCAGCGCGTCGGTGGGGTCGGTGGACGTGGGCAGCGTCGCGCCGCCATCGGCGCCGCAGGCCCAGGGGAAACGCTTCCAGACTTCGTCACCGAGGATCTTCGCGGCGGCGCGCGCTTGCGCCACGCGATCCGCCGGAATCTCGCAGTGCAGCGCCGCGGGCAAGAGGCGCCCGGTCTTGCTGTCCTCCAGCCGATCGAGCACTTGCCTCAGGATGCGAAAGCTCGACGGCACCAGGCCGCTCGCATCGCCCGAGTGCACGCCTTCGCTGAGAATCTCCACTTTCAGCACACCGCTGACCATGCCGCGCAGACTCGTCGTGAGCCAGAGTTGGTCGTAGTTGCCCGCGCCGCTGTCCAGACAGACGACGAGCGAGACATTGCCCAGGCGCGGCTTCAACACGTCGATGTACGCCGGCAAATCGGGCGAGCCACTTTCTTCGCAGCTCTCGATCACGCCCACGCAGCGCGGCCGCTCGATGCCCTGGGCGTCGAGCGCTTCGATCGCGGTGAGCGCCGCATAAACGGCGTATCCGTCGTCGGCGCCGCCGCGGCCGTAAAGCAGGCCGTCTTTGTACTTCGGCGTCCAGGGGCCGAGGTCGTTGCGCCAGCCGTTGAACTCGGGCTGCTTGTCGAGGTGGCCGTAGAGCAGCACGGTGTCGGTGCTCGTCTCGGTACTGTTCCCGCGCGTGGCCGGCACCTCGAAGAAGATCAGCGGCGTGCGCCCTTCGATGCGCACCACTTCGAGCTTCAGTCCCGCAATGCGCCGTCCTTCGACCCAGCTGGCGGCGTCGCGCACCACGCGTTCGAGATAGCCGTTGCGCGCCCAGTCGGCGTCGAACATCGGGCTCTTCGCCGGAATCGCGATGTAGTCGGTGATCGCCGGGACGATCTCGCGGTCCCACGCATCGTTCGCGAAGTGGGCGAGCGCGCGCGCCTGGTCGGGCAACAGGGGCAGGGACGGGTCGCGTGCGTTCATCGACATCTCCTCAATGCAAAGTGGCGCGAGTTTATGCCGGCGCCAGCGCGGCCAGCCACGCCTGCAGCGCGGCAATCACCTGGTCGCGTTCAGGCTCGTTGAAAATCTCGTGAAAGAGATTCGGGAACTCGCGCGCCGTCACGGGGCGGGCCGCGGCTGCCGCGGCAAAAGCGGCGCTGCCCTGCGGTGCGACGCAGCGATCGGCGCCTGCATACAGCAGCAGCGTCTTGACCCGCCAAGCCGGCGCCCGGCGCAGCACGAGCTCGCCCGAATCGACGATGAAACGCACCAGCGCGGGCGTGACCCGGTCGTGCACCAGCGGGTCGTCGACGTAGGCGCGCACGACGGCCGGGTCGCGCGAAATCCACGCCGGCTTCAAGCCGTTGCCGACCGCGAGGTTCGGCGCGAGCCGGCCCAGCAGCGCGAGCAGCAGCTTCTGCGCCGCGTTCATTCCTGGGTCGAGCGCGGGCGACGAAAGCACCAGCGCGTCGACTTCACGCGACCAAGGCGCGCGCGGCGCGCCCAAGCCTTCGGCGACGAAGCGGCTCGCGATCAGGCCGCCCATGCTGTGGCCGAGCAGAACCAAGGGGCCACTTGTCGCGGCGCGCACGGCGTCGATCACGAGGGACAGGTCGTTCAGCAGCGCATCGCTGCGCGGCAGTCCGCCACGCGCACCACCGCTGCGGCCGTGGCCGCGCAGGTCCGCCCCGGCGACGCGCCAGCCGGATTCATTCAACCGCTTCGCCAGCGCGTCGTAACGGCCGATGTGCTCGCCCAGCCCATGCACGATCAGCACCGTGCCGCGCGCCGCGGCGCAAGGCCATTCCTGCCACATCAGCGGCACGCCGTCGGCGGCGACGAGTTCATGCGTCTGCATGCCGCGAGTGTAGAAGCCGAGCGCGCGGCCCCGGGGCTTGCCCGATGCGCGACGAGTTCCGGGTGCGGCACATTACGGGTTCGAACAGCCGGAGCGCCCATGAACCCGTTCTTCCAAATCACCTCGTCGGGTGGCATTGCCCACCTCGTCTTGAACCAGCCGCAGCGTATGAACACGATGTCGCTGCCGTTCTTTCCGCTGCTGCGCGACACGGTGCGCGGGCTGGCCGACGCCGGGACGACGCGTGTGCTCGTGATTTCATCGACCGGCAAACACTTCAGTGCCGGCATGGCGCTGGACGTCTTCGACAGCGACGAGGCGATGCTGGTCACCGGCACGGCACGTGCGCGCCTGAGTTTCCAGGAATCGCTGCGCCGCCTGGTGGACTGCTTCAGCGCGCTGGACGAAGTGCGCTTCCCGGTGATCTGCGCAGTGCAGGGCGGCTGCATCGGAGGCGGGCTCGATTTGGCGAGCGCCTGCGACATCCGGGTGTGCAGTGCCGACGCGTTCTTCACGGTGCAAGAAATCCACATCGGCATGATGGCCGACGTGGGCGTGTTGCAGCGCCTGCCGAAAATCGTGCCGCAGTCCGTGGCGCGCCAGATGGCCTACACGGGAGAGCGCGTGAACGCCGAGCGCGCGCTGGCGGTCGGCCTGGTGAACGCCGTGCTGCCCGACGCCGACGCCTGCCTCGCGCATGCGCTCGCGCTGGCCAAGGACATCGCCGCCAAGTCGCCGCTGGCGATCGCGGGCAGCAAGCTGGCACTGAACCATGCGCGCGACCACGGCACGGCCGCCGCGTTGCAGCAAATGACGCTGCTGCAAAGCGCGATTTTCGACATCGACGAAATGACACGCGCCATCGCCGCGTGGAAAGACAAGCGCTCCGCCGAGTTTGACGCGCTGACGCCGGTGGCACCGCTGCAGGCCGAGGCGCCGCCGCGCTGACGCGCGAGGAGCCCGCCGGGCTTTGACTCGGGTCCGCGCTGTCGTGAGTCGCTGCGCCAGACCAGCGCCGTGCCTCGCCAAGCGGCGGCCAGCCGTGCCTGCGTCAACCGATGGCTGACGGCGCGCGCTCGAACTTGAACACGGCGATGCTGGCGCGCAGGTTCGGCCAGTGCCGCACGATGGAGCCATCCTGAATGCCGAAGGCGTCGAGGATGCGCAAGCCGCCCTTGCGCGCCAGGCGCTCGAAGTCGGCATACGTGCCCACCCGGATGTTGGGCGTGTCGTACCACTCGTAGGGCAGGACCTTGGTCATCGGCATGCGGCCGCGCGCGATGCTCACGCGATTGGGCCAATGCGCGAAATTCGGAAAACTCACGATCCCCTGGCGCCCGACGCGCGCCGTTTCGCGCAGCATGTTCTCGGTGTTGCGCAGGTGCTGCAAGGTGTCGAGCTGCAGCACCATGTCGAAGCTCTGGTCCTCGAAGATCGCCAGGCCCTCTTCCAGGTTGAGCTGGATCACGTTCACGCCGCGCCGGGTGCAGGCAAGCACGTTTTCATCGAGGATTTCGATGCCGTAGCCGGTGCAGCCGCGCGTGGCCTGCAAGTGCGCCAGCAGTTCGCCGTTGCCGCAGCCCAGGTCGAGCACGCGCGAGCCCTCGGGCACGAGGGCGGCGATCAACTCCATTTCAGCTGCGGCGCTCAATGGGACCCCCCGCTCGTCGGGTACGTCGAGCGACCCCCCGAGGGGGTTTCGCCCGGCTTCGGGCGGCCGTGCGCCGGGCTCATGCCATCTCCTTCGCGATGTTGTCGAAGCACGCGCGCAGCACGCCGTGGTAGCGCGCATCGTCGAGCAGGAACGCGTCGTGCCCATGGGGCGCGGCGATCTCGGCGTAGCTCACGGCCAGACGGTTGTCGAGCAGCGCTTTGACGATTTCGCGCGAACGCGCCGGCGAGAAGCGCCAGTCGGTGGTGAAGCTCACCAGTTGGAACTTGCAGCGCGCGGCGGCGAACGCGGCGCTCAGGTCGCCGCCGAATTCGCGCGCCGGGTCGAAGTAGTCGAGCGCGCGCGTGATCAGCAGGTAGGTGTTGGCGTCGAAGTATTCGCTGAACTTGTCGCCCTGGTGGCGCAGGTAGCCTTCGATCTGGAACTCGATGTCCTGCGTGGAGTAGCCCGGCGTCCCGGTCTTCAGTTCGCGGCCGAACTTGGCCTCCATCGCGTCGTCGCTCAGGTAGGTGATGTGGCCGATCATTCGCGCCACGCGCAGGCCGCGGCCGGGCAAGGTGCCATGCGCCAGGTAGTGGCCGCCATGGAAGTCGGGGTCGGTGATGATGGCGCGGCGCGCGACTTCATTGAACGCGATGTTTTGCGCCGACAGGTTCGGCGCCGTGGCCACCGCGATGCAGTGGCGCAGGCGCGTTGGAAAGCGCAGCGCCCAGCCCAGCGCCTGCATGCCGCCCAGGCTGCCGCCGAGCACGGCGGCGAGAGTGTCAATGCCCAAACGGTCCATGAGCCGTGCTTGCGCGTCGACCCAGTCCTCCACCGTCACCACCGGAAAGTCGGAACCCCAGGGCCGGCCGGTCGCCGGGTTGGTTTGCATCGGCCCGGTCGAGCCGAAGCACGAGCCTGGGTTGTTCACGCCGATCACGAAGAACCGGTTCGTGTCCAGCGGCTTGCCCGGGCCCACCAGGTTGTCCCACCAGCCGACGTTGCGAAGCTGGTCCGCATAGCTGCCCGCCACGTGGTGGCTCGCGTTCAGCGCATGGCACACCAGCACGGCGTTGCTGCGCGATGCGTTCAGCGCGCCGTAGGTTTCGTAGGCCAGGGTGTACTTGGGCAGGCTCGCGCCGCTGCGCAACGGCAGCGGCTGCGCGAAGTGCTCGAAGCGCGGTTCAACCAGGCCAACGGAATGCATGCGGGGATCCGCCAAGGCAAGCACCAGAAAACAAAAACCCGGCGTCGCCAAGCGGGACAGCGGGTTCATGCGTCCTGTCTTTAGCGGCATTTCTAAAGCGCCCGCAAGCCGGAACAAATCAGCGCTGGGCGGCAGTATAGCGGTGCCCCAGGGCACGATCTTCGGCGGGCCACACCGCGCCGCCACCGTGCCAGTCACGCCCGCGCGACCGAACTGGCGCCGATTTCCGGCTCTTTCTGAAAGGCTGCGGCGAGCACCGCCGACATAGCATGCGCCACGCTTGCGAGAGGCACACATGTTCGCTTGGCTCTATCGACTCGATCGACACTTCCCGGTTCGCTACAGCGCCTGGGCCATGTGCGGGCTCGGCTTGCTTGTCAGCGTGATTTGCTGGTTCGCGATCGGCGTGGGCTGGTTGCCGGCGCTGGTTTTTCTGTTCCTCGTGGGCCAGGGGTTTCGCGACATCCACCAGTCACAGCGCTCGGTGCTGCGCAACTATCCCGTGATCGGCCACCTGCGTTTCCTGCTCGAATTCATCCGGCCGGAGATTCGCCAATACTTCATCGAGGGCGACAACGACGCGGCGCCGTTCTCGCGCCAGCAGCGCTCGCTCGTCTACCAGCGCTCCAAGGGCGACTCCGACAAGCGCCCGTTCGGCACCCAACTCGACGTGAGCGCCCAAGGCTACGAGTGGATCAACCATTCGCTGGTGCCGAGCCAGGTGGACTCGCATGACTTTCGGGTGCTGGTGGGCGCCGGACGCGCCCAGCCCTATCGAATGAGCGTGTTCAACATTTCGGCGATGAGTTTCGGCGCGCTCAGCGCCAACGCGATCCTTGCGCTCAACGCCGGCGCGCGCCTGGGCGGGTTCGCGCACGACACGGGCGAGGGCAGCATCAGCCGCTACCACCGCGAAAACGGCGGCGACCTGATCTGGGAGGTGGGTTCGGGCTACTTCGGCTGCCGTAACGTTGACGGAACGTTCAATGCCGAGCGCTTTGCGAAGAACGCGAACGAACCTCAGGTGAAGATGATCGAGCTCAAGCTCAGCCAAGGTGCCAAGCCGGGCCATGGCGGCGTGTTGCCGGGCCCGAAGGTGACGCCGGAAATCGCCGCCGCGCGCGGCGTTCCCGTCGGCGTGGATTGCGTCTCGCCGGCGCGCCACAGTGCCTTCGATACACCGCTCGAGATGATGCACTTCATCGAACGCCTGCGCGGCCTGTCGGGCGGCAAACCGACCGGCTTCAAGCTGTGCATCGGCCACCCGTGGGAGTGGTTCGCGATCGCCAAGGCGATGCTGCAAACCGGCATCACGCCCGACTTCATCGTCGTCGACGGCGCGGAGGGCGGCACCGGCGCGGCGCCGCTCGAGTTCACCGACCACGTTGGCGCTCCGCTGCAAGAGGGCCTGCTACTTGTGCATAACACTCTGGTCGGTTTGAACCTGCGCGACAAGATCGCGCTCGGCTGCGCCGGCAAGGTGATCAGCGGATTCGATATCGCGCGCATGATGGCGTTGGGTGCCGACTGGTGCAATTCGGCGCGTGGCTTCATGTTCGCGCTCGGTTGCATCCAGGCCCAGCACTGCCACACCGGGCATTGCCCAACGGGCGTGACGACGCAGGACCCGTTGCGCCAGCAGGCGCTGGTCGTGCCGACGAAGACCGAGCGCGTCCACCAGTTCCATGACAACACGCTCAAGGCCTTGAAAGAGCTGGTGCAGGCGGCGGGATTGCAGCACCCCGGGCAGATCGGCGCCGCGCACATCGTGCGGCGCACGTCCGACCACGGCGTCAAGCTGCTCGTCAATTTGTTGCCGTTTGTTGCTCCGGGCTCGCTGCTGCGTGGCGAGATGCCGCACCAGGTGTTCAAGATTTATTGGCCGATGGCGCAGGCGGCAAGCTTCGCCGTCGCGGACACCGTCCGGCCCTTCGCGCGAGCCTGAGAGCGCCCCCAGGCCGACGACATACGTCGTCCGCCCCAAGGGCCCCTTCGTAGCCCTTGGGGTCAAGGAAACTTCGGGCGGCCGTGCGCTTCCTTGTGCCCGGCCCAAAGCACGACAGGCTCCTAGCCCAAGTTTGTCAGTTTCTGGCCCCTTTCCCGACCTCGTCGACCGCTAGCC
>JANOLA010000756.1:0-3427 GCA_031419535.1 Burkholderiales bacterium
ATGATGGGTTTCTGGATAACCCACCCCGCAGTGGCCAGGGGCGCGAGACACCCGCTCATCGACGAGGTCGACCGCGACTTCGTTTTTTTGCTCAACGCCTACGACATCGACCCCGGCAGCTACACGCCGAAGATCATGACCATGCTCGACTTCAACCTGTGGAGCTGGAACAGCCGCATCTTCCCCGGCATCGACCCCCTGGTGGTGAAGAAGAACGACAAGGTGCGCATCCGCATCGGCAACTTGACGATGACGAATCACCCGATCCATCTGCACGGCCACGAGTTCCTCATCACCGGCACCGACGGCGGGCCCACGCCGAAGAGCAGCCGCCAGTACGAGGTGACGACCGACGTCGCGGTGGGCCAGATGCGCCAGATCGACTTCCTCGCCGACGAGCCCGGCGACTGGGCCTTCCACTGCCACAAGAGCCACCACACGATGAACGCGATGGGCCACAACGTGCCCACGATGATCGGCGTGGACCACCGCGAAGTCGCCAGGCAGATCACGCAACTCATCCCCGACTACATGGTGATGGGCGAGCGCGGCATGAAAGACATGACGGAGATGGAAATGCCGCTGCCCGACAACACCGCGGCGATGATGACCGGCACCGGCCCGTTCGGCGCCGTGGGCATGGGCGGAATGTTCAGCGTCGTCAAGGTGCGGAAAGATCAGAAACCGGGCGACTACAGCGACCCCGGTTGGTACAAGCACCCGCCCGGTGAAGTGGCCTATGAATGGACCGGCGCGCTGCCCGACCCGGCGCGCTTCAAGGCCGAAGGCACCGGGTCGATGCCGCCGCTGGCGCGGCCAAAGACTGACGCCGAAGTCACGGTGCGCAAGCCGGGCGCCGATT
Organism: Burkholderiales bacterium; assembly: GCA_031419535.1. Classification (GTDB taxonomy): domain Bacteria; phylum Pseudomonadota; class Gammaproteobacteria; order Burkholderiales; family Burkholderiaceae_C; genus JAEMQF01. The sequence goes on from JANOLA010000756.1 coordinate 863, forward strand.
CCAGCCAGCACAAACACTGAGAGGCAAGGCGATGGTCATGCCGATCTTTGCGAACCTGCGGCCGCAGCCCGACGCCGCGCAGGCGCTGCAGAACTATTCCGCCTTGGCCGCGGGATACGACGGCACCTGCAAGCGCATCGAGGCGTTGAGGCGCCGAGCCGTCGCCGAGCTTGCGTTGCGTCCGAGCGAAATCGTGTTCGACATCGCGTGCGGCACGGGCCCGACCTTGGTGTTGCTCGCGCAACGCGTGGCGCCATCGGGTCGTGTCATCGGCGTCGAGTTGAGCCCGGCGATGGCTGCGCTCGCTCGACAGCGGGTCGCCACGTCAGGCGTCGGCGAATCGGTCGAGATCGTCGAATCCGCGGTCGAGCTGCTGCGAGACGTCCCCGCGGCCGACGCAATCCTGTTTTGCTACACGCATGACGTGCTGCAGTCGCCCGCGGCGATCGAGCGCTTGATCGAGTCCGCACGGCCGGGCGCGCGCATCGTCTTGCTCGGCATGAAGACCTTGCCTTGGATCTGGGGCTGGCCGGGCAACCTGTTCAACATCGTCCGCGCACGCAGGTACCTGACGACCTACAAAAACCTCGACCGCCCGTGGCGTCTGCTTGAAGAGCGTGGCGCCGCGCTGCGCGTCGTGCACACGGCACTGTGCGGCAGCGCCTACATCGCGGTGGGCACCTTGCCGGGCACCTGTACGCGGCGAACGCCGGGCACCGACACGCCCCTTCTTCCACCCACGCCGCAAGTCGCGGCTCTACGAAAGGCGCAACCATGAATCAATTCACCACCCTGCTGAAAGCGGCCATGTTCGCTTTGCTCACTGCAGCGGGCGGACTCGCGCTCGCCCATGGCGACGCGGCCCACGCCAGACAGGCCGCGCCGGTGAAGAAGGAACAGAAGGACTGGGGAATCGCCGGCGATGCGAAGTCGGCGAAACGAACCATCGAGGTCAAGATGCTCGACACGATGCGCTTCTCGCCGGAATTCATCGAAGTCCGTCAGGGCGAGACAGTGCGCTTCACGGTTCGCAACGACGGCAAGGTCATGCACGAGTTCGTGATCGGCACCAAGGCGGAAAACGACGAACATGCCGCGCTGATGGTCAAGTTCCCGACGATGGAACACGACGAACCCTACATGGCGCATGTCGCGCCGGGCAAGACCGGCGAGATCGTCTGGACCTTCAACCGTGCCGGCGACTTCGACTTCGCCTGCTTGATCGCCGGCCACTACCAGGCTGGCATGGTGGGCAAGGTCAAGGTGGTCGCCGCAGCCAAAGGCGATGGGCACTCCGGCCGCAAGCACTGAGCGACGCCATCACCCCGCTTCCACCCACAGTCACGAACGAAAGAGAGCTGACCATGGAACTTCGTATCAACACCCTGATTGCTGCATTCGCCCTGGCCCTCACGATGCCATCGCAAGCGGCCCCGAATGCCGACATGACCGACGCCGAAGTGCGCAAGGTCGACAAGGAAAGCGGCAAGCTCACGCTCAAGCACGCCGAAATCAAAGGCCTGGACATGCCCGCAATGACGATGGTCTTCGTCGTCAAGGACAAGGCCATGCTCGACAAGCTCCAGCCGGGCGACAAGGTCAAGTTCAAGGCGGTCAACGATAGCGGCAAGTTCACCGTCACGGAGATCGAAGTTTCGAAATAGGCCTGCCGTGCGCCGGCGGTTGCACGTCGAGGGAGTCACAGACACATGAGAACCGAAACCATGGCGGCCAGCCGCGTCGCAGATGAATCTTCCTGGGTCGCCCGCGCAGCGATGTCACCTCTGTGGCCCCTCTACCGTAGCGTCCGGGGTTGTATCTCCAAGGCTCGCGGATTCCTTGCACGGCGCGAATTGGAGGGTCGAGAGTTGAGGGTTCATGAAATGACCGCTGGCGAACACGCAACGGTGCGCGGAGCCTTTCCGGAGTCGGGTGCCGCTCCGTCCGCGGCCGACGTCGATCAACAGGCCGAGGGCAGCGTGGGTATCTTCGTGGCTTGGATGGAGGACAAGCCGCTCGGCTTGGGCTTTGTCAACTGGCCGGGCCCGCGCAGCGCGCAACTGGCCAGTCGCTGGCCGGGAACTCCTGAAATCTACCGCTTGCGCGTCATCGCCCGATACCGGTCACTCGGCATCGGAACGTTGCAGATTCAGTACCTGGAAAATCTGGCCGTCTCCAAAGGGTATGCCCGCATCGGCTTGGGCGTGCACGCTGAGAATAGACGTGCACATGCACTCTACGTCCGCCTGGGCTACGAACCTGATCCGCAGCCGTTCTTCGATGAGTACGCGATTACGCTATCCGATGGACGAACCCGCGCCGTCAGCAAGACCTCGATCTTTCTGGTGAAGGCGATCGGCTTCGGCGCGTCGTGCATTTCCAAATCGCAGGAGCCACACACGCATGAGTCACGATGACAGATCCCAACCGCGGCGCTCGTGCACGAGGAATCGCTGACATGCACACGCGCGCCGAACATGCCCGTCCTGATCCCGCGATGCCGCCACGCGTGGGCACGTTGAAGGATGTGGTTTGCGGAATGACAGTCACCGAACAGTCACCGCA
>JANOLA010000757.1:0-7485 GCA_031419535.1 Burkholderiales bacterium
GTTGCATGTGGGCGGCATCCGGTTTGTGGGTGACGCGTCAGGGCCTTTTGCGACGGAGACGGCCAGGCAGAAGGAGAGGGATATTGCACAGGCCTTTCCGTCGCCGCTGGCGGGCACCGCGACCGAGCTTGCCATCCGCACCGGGCTCGCTGAAATTCCCGACATGCACAACGCGATCGACGTGCCTGGACTTCAGCGCTTCGCGAAGATCATTGGCTACAACTTCGCCGCACTGTTCGCACCGCTGGTGTGGGAAAGCCAGGGCATCGGATCCATCGCGGTGCTGAGCGCAAAACTCGGCCCCTTCGGCGACAGGCAGCACGCGCTGCTGAAGACCTTCGCCGACCAGGCCGTGATCGCGATCCAGAACGCGCGGATGTTCCGCGAGACGAACGAGGCGCTGGAGCGGCAGACGGCGACCGCCGAAATCCTGAAGGTCATCGCCAGCTCGCCGTCCGACGTACAGCCGGTGTTCGACGCCATTGCCGACCGCGCCCGCTTGCTCTGCGGTGCCGAAGCCGCCTCGGCGACGCGCTTCGACGGCGAGTGGCTGCACATGGTGAGCTTTCGGGGTGCTTCGCCCGAGGCAGAGGCCGCGATTCGCGCCGCCTTCCCGGTCAAGCTCGGGCACGGCTCGGTCAATGCCCGGGCGATCGTGACGGCGGCACCCGCGCAGGTGCCCGACATCCGGCTCGATCCGAACTACCAGGTCACCGGACCGATGACCCGCGCCGGCCTGTGCAGCTTGCTGGCCGTGCCGATGGTGCAGAACGGCCAGGTCATCGGCGCCATCGGCCTGGGGCGCAAGGCGCCGGGGCCGTACTCGGACGCATCGATCAAGCTGATGCAGGCCTTTGCCGACCAGGCGGTGATCGCGATCGCGAACACGCGGCTGTTCAACGAAACGCAGGAGGCGCTGGAACAGCAGACCGCCACGGCCGAGGTGCTGCAAGTCATCAGCAGTTCGGTGGCCGACGCGAAGCCGGTGTTCGAGCGCATCCTGCACAGCGTCGAACGGCTGTTCGACGTGCACAGCGCGTCGATCCAGCTGGCGCCCGGGGATGGTCTTCTTCACCTCGGCGCGGCCCGTGGTCCGGACGCGACGCACTTCGCCGAGATCTTTCCGACGCCCTTGTCGGAGTCATCGGTGACGGGCACTGCGCTGACCCAGCGGCGCCAGATCTTCGTTCCGGACTTGGCGGCATGGTCGACACCCGGCAGCATGGCGGCGGCCGCGGTGCACGCAATGGGCAACATGTCGCTCGTGGCGACGCCGCTGATGTGGGAGGGCCGGCCCCTCGGCACGCTCAACGTTTCGCGCCCGCCCCATGCGGACTTCAATGAGAAGGAGCTTGCTCAGCTGCGGACCTTCGCCGACCAGGCGGTGATCGCGATCCAGAACGCGCGCCTGTTCAACGAGACGCAGGAGGCCCGTGCCCAGGCCGAAGCCGCAAGGCTTCTTGCAGAAACCGCCAACGAAGCCAAGAGCGCCTTCCTGGCAACGATGAGCCACGAGATCCGCACGCCGATGAACGCGGTGATCGGCATGAGCGGGCTGTTGCTCGACACGGCGCTCACCGATGACCAGCGCGACTTCGCCTCGACGATTCGCGACAGCGGCGATTCGCTGCTGGCCATCATCAACGACATCCTCGACTTCTCGAAGATCGAAGCCGGGCGCATGGACATCGAGCGCCATGCGTTCGACCTGCGCGAATGCGTGGAATCGGCGCTCGACCTGATCGGCCCGCGTGCCGCCGAAAAGCACCTCGACGTGGCCTACGTGTTCGAGGGCGAAGTTCCCGCCGGCGTGCTGGGCGACGTGACGCGGCTGCGCCAGGTGCTGCTCAACTTGCTGAGCAACGCCGTCAAGTTCACCGAACAAGGCGAGGTGGTGCTGAGCGTGAGCGCCGAGAAGCGTGAATCCGAGAAGGGCGACGCCGGCAACCAACTCCACTTCGCAGTGCGCGACACCGGCATCGGTCTCACTGAAAACGGCAAGAGCCGCCTGTTCCAGAAGTTCAGCCAGGCCGACAGCTCCACCACGCGCAAGTACGGCGGCACCGGCCTGGGCCTGGCGATCAGCAAGCTGCTCGCCGAACTCATGGGCGGCACGATGTGGGTGGAAAGCGCGGGCCCGGGGCAGGGCAGCACATTCCGCTTCAGCATCGACGCGCCACCAGCCGAGCTGCCCGCAGGCACAAAGCGCGACCACAGCGCCGAGCTGCCCGCACTGCAAGGCAAGCGCATCCTGGTGGTCGACGACAACGCCACGAACCGGCGCATCCTGCACCTGCAGATGGCGCAATGGGGCTTGCACGTGCAAGACGCGCAAGGCGGGGAGCAGGCGCTCGCCACGCTGCAAGAGCAGCGCTTCGACCTGGCGATTGTGGACATGCACATGCCTGGCACGGACGGCACCACGCTCGCGCAGCGCATCCGCGCCGCGGGCCACGCGTTGCCACTGGTGCTGTTCACGAGCCTGGGCCGGCGCGAAGCCACCGACCCCGTCTTCGCCGCCACACTCGCCAAACCGCTGCGCCAGAGCCCGCTGCTCGACACGCTCGTGAACGTGCTCGTGCAAGGCGCGGCGCCCAAGAGCGTGCAGGTGGCCAAGCCCAAAGTCGACGCAGGAATGGCGCAGCAGCACCCGCTGCGCATCCTGCTCGCCGAAGACAACGTCGTGAACCAGAAGCTCGCGATGCGCTTGCTGCAGCAAATGGGCTACCGCGCCGACCTCGCGGCGAACGGCATCGAAGCGATCGACGCGGTCGAACGCCAGCCCTACGACGTGGTGCTGATGGACGTGCAGATGCCCGAGATGGACGGCATGGAAGCGTCGCGCCGCATCACCGCGAAGTGGGCGACAAACGAGCGGCCCCGCATCATCGCGATGACGGCCAATGCGATGCAGGGCGACCGCGAGGCGTGCCTCGCGGCGGGCATGGACGACTATGTGACCAAGCCGATCCGGGTGGATGCGCTCGTGGAGGCGTTGTTGCGCGCGAATCCGACGCCGGCCGACATTCGTTGACGAGGCACCGAAACGGAACCATAATGATTCCATACTGGAGGATCGCATGCCCGCGACATTGACGCTGAAAAACGTTCCGGACGACGTGGTCGAGCGGCTCAAGCTCGCGGCGCAGGCGAACCGCCGCAGCATGAACAGCGAGGCGATCGTCTGCCTCGAGGCTGCGCTGATGCCCGTGAAGATGGCGCCGTCGGACCGGCTGGCGCGCGCGCGTGAATTGCGCGCTTCATTGAGCCGCGCCAAGTTTGCCGCGCCCGAGATCGACAAGCTCAAGCGCGCAGGCCGGGCATGATCGTCGTCGACTCGAACATCTTGGCCTACCTGTACCTGCCGGGGGACCGTACCGCCGACGCTGAAGCTCTGCTGGAGCGCGAGCCGCAATGGGCAGCGCCGCCGCTCTGGCGAAGCGAGTTCCGCAACATTCTGGCCGGGTACATGCGACGCAAGGTACTCACGTTCGAGCAAGCGAACATGCTGCAAGCCGAGGCACAGAGCCTGCTCGCGGGCTCGGAGTTCGAAGTCGATTCGCAGGCCGTTCTGCAACTGGTGCGCGACAGCGATTGCTCGGCCTACGACTGCGAATTCGTCGCCGTGGCGAACGCGCTCAACACCCGGCTGGTGACAGTGGACAAGAAGCTGCTTAAGGCATTTCCGGCGCGTGCGGTAGCGTTGCCGGCGGCGCGGTGATGGCCGGCGACCCCGCGCGCAGCGTCGCCGATCTGGCCTGGGCCGGGCAACGCGCCCAGGCGATCGCGGCGGCCAGCGAAGCGCTCGCCGACCCCACGCTGAGCGCGCCGCAGCGCGTCGAGCTGCTCGCGCTGCGCGCTGAATCGCTCGTTGTCGCCGGCCGCTTTGCCGACGCCGCGCGCGACGCCGACGAGCTGGTTGCGCTGGCCGATGCGCTCGCGTCGCAAGCGTTGCAGGCGCGCGCGCTGAGCTTGCGCGCGCTCGTGTCGATGCGCCAGGGCCAGGCCAAGGCGGCGCTGCAATCCGCCGGCGAGGCGGTCACCCTGGCAAAGCAGTGCGGCGACGAGGCGCTGCTCGCCCAGTGCTTGCTGCGCCAGGGCGACGCGCAATGCCGAACCCTGGATTACGCGGCGGCGCTCGCGAGCGCGCGGCAAGCCGCCCAGTGGTTCGAGGCAGCGGGCGATGCTGTGGGGCTGGGCCGCGCGCACTGGCTGCTGGCGTTCACCCATTCCCGCGGTGGGCAGGACGAGCTTTCGCGCGCCGCGGCGCAGCGCGCCGTCGAGCTGGCGCGCGACAGCGGCGACGCGCTGGGCCTGGGCACCGCGTTGAACGTGCTGAGTTTCAGCTGCAAAGACATCGCGCAGCGCCTCGTCGTGCTGCAGCAAGCGGTGCCCGCGCTGGAGCGGGCGGGTGACGCGCTGGGCAGCGCTCTCGTGCTCGGCAACCTGGCGCTCGCCTACGCCGAGCTGGGCCTGTACCGGCGCGCGTGCCGGCACGGCGAAGAAGTGATTCGCTTGTGCGAGGCGATGGGTGCGCGCCTGAATCAGTGCCTGCAGTTCGGCGGCAACTTGCGTTGGATGATCGCGCTGGGCGAACTCGACGCCGTGCGTGAACGCTGGCCGCGGTACGACGCGCTCGTCACCGCACTCAACGAACTGTCGACCCAAGCCGAGCGCGCGCTGCTCATGAGTTCGCTCGCACTCGCGCAAGGCGACGCCGCGGCCGCAGTGGCACCGCTGCGCAGCCTGCTCGCCCAGGCGCGCACTGCGAATTCGGGGCATGAGCTGACCCTGATGACACCGCTGATCCAGGCGCTCTTGCAATCGGGCGACGTGGCGGGCGCGGCGCAGCTCGGCGACGAAGCGGCCGCCTTGCACAGCGCGAGAGACTACGCGCGCCCGACGTTCGGCTGCGGCCAGGAACTCTGGTGGTGGTATTCGCGCGCCCTGAGTGAGGCCGGCCGCAACGACGACGCCTGGACCGCCCTGCAACGCGCCCACGCGCTGATGCTCGAGGCCGTGCGCAACGTGCAAGACGAAGGCCTGCGCCGCAGCTACCTCAACAAGGTGAGCGCGAATCGCCATATCACGTGCGCATGGCTGAGTGAGGCAGCGCAGCGCAAGCTGCCGGATGCGCAGCGGCTCGCCCATCTGGCGCTGCACAGCAACTTGCGCGAGCCGTTCGAGCGCCTGGTGCAAAGCGGGTTGCGCCTGAACGAGCTGCGCGACGAATCGCCCTGGTGCCAGTTTCTCATCGACCAGGCCACCGAACTCAGCGGCGCCGAGCGTGTGCTGCTCGTGCTCGAGGCCGACTCCGGCCTGTCCATTGCGGGTGCGCAGTTGCCATCGGGAGAAGACGTCGGCGTGCTGCTGAGCGCCATCACACCGTGGCTGGACGAAGCGCGCCGCACGCGCGCGGTCAGCTTGCGCCAAGGGCCGCAGGGCGCGGCGCAAATCGAGCAACGCTCGTGCCTCGTTGCGCCGCTGCTCGCGCAGCATGAGCTGCTCGGGTTTCTGTACGCCGACATCGACGGCGCATTCGGCCGATTCGAAGCGCAAGACCGGGACCTGCTCGCCTTGCTCGCAAGCCAGGCCGCCGTGGCGCTGGCGAATATACGCGCCAATACGGGGCTCGAACGCAAGGTGGACGAGCGCACCGCGCAGGCGCGCAGCGCGCAAGCGCAGGCCGAGCAGCGGGCCGGCGAGCTGGCCGTCATAAACAGCATCCAGCAGGGCATCAGCGGCTCGCTCGATTTCCAGGGCGTCGTCGACCTGGTCGGCAACAAGCTGCGCGAGGTCTTCAAGACCGGCGACATCGGGATCGACTGGTGGGACGAGAAGGCGTGCCGAGTCAACGCGATCTACAGTTGCGAGCACGGCGTGCGGCTGCCGCCGATCTCGCACGCGGTAGAGCCGGGCGGCTTCCTCGACTCCCTGGTGCGCCAGCCACGCGTCGTGATCGTCGGCTCGCAGGCCGAGCAGCTTGCGCTGGGAATGCCAGTCACAGCCGGCACCGACCGCAGCCGTTCGATCCTCGGCGTGCCGATGCTCGCTGGTGAGCGCCTGCTGGGTTTCGTTGTCATCGAGGACCACGAACGCGACCACGCCTTCGGCGAGGCCGACGCGCGGCTGCTCGGCACAGTGGCGTCGAGCATGGCCGTGGCCCTGCTCAACGCCAAGAACTTCGAAGCCGAGCGCCAGCGCGCGGCCGAGCTGGCGGTGATCAGCAGCGTCCAGGCCGGGCTGGCGGCCAAATTGGACATGCAGGCCATCTACGACATTGTGGGCGACAAGCTGCAGGAGGTCTTCGACGTCCACTGCGTCATCCTGTACAGCATCGACCCGGCGGCAGGCACGCGGCGGCATTGGTACATGGTCGAACGCGGACAGCGGTTCGCTTTGCCGGCACCCGGCCCGATCGGCGACAAGGGATTTCTGCCGGAACTGTTGCGCACGCGCCAGCCGGTGGTCGTGAACACCGATGTCGTCGCGCGTGTGGCGGCGGTGGGCATGCCGCAGGTCGGCGAGATGCCGAAGTCCTTCGTCTGGGTGCCGCTCACGATCGCCGGCGAGGTGCGCGGCGCGTTCTCGCTGCAGAACCTGGAGCGCGAGCACGCATTCGCCGACTCCGACGTGCGCCTGATGCAGACGCTGGCAGCGTCGATGGCCGTGGCGCTGGAAAACGCCCGCCTGTTCGACGAGACGCAGCGGCTGCTGAAGGAAACCAATCAGCGCGCCAGCGAACTGGCGCTGATCAACAGCATCCAGCAGGGCATGGCCGCCGAGCTGAACTTCCAGGCCATCGTCGATCTGGTCGGCGACAAACTGGTCCAACTGTTCGCCACCGATACCCTGGTCATTGCCTGGCTGGACGAGCCGGCCGGCCTGCTGCGACTGCTCTTCGCGGTCGAGCGGGGCGAACGGGCGCAGGTCGCGCCGATGCGGGTCGCAGACGTCATGACGGGCCGGCGCTGGACCGCGACGCTGCTCGCGCGCCAGCCGGTGCTGTGGAGCAACCAGGACGAATATCGAGCGCACGAACTGTTCGTGGCCGAGGGCAGCGAGATGAGCCGCTCGGGCCTGGCGGTGCCGGTCTTCGCCGGCGAGCGCCTGCTCGGCTTCATCTCGGTCGAGAACATGGACTGCGAAAGCGCCTTCGGCGATGCTGAGCTGCGCCTGCTGTCCACCGTGGCGGCCAGCATGGGCGTGGCGCTGGAGAACGTGCGGCTGTTCAACGAGACGAAGGAGGCGCTGGCGCGACAGAAGGCGACGTCGGATGTGCTGCAGGTGATCAGCGAATCGCCTACCGACGTGCAGCCGGTGTTTGACATCATCGCGCAGCGCGCCGCGGCGCTGACCGCAGCGCGCTACTGCCTGGTGACGCGCTTCGACGGCGAGTCGCTGCACCTGGCCAGCCTGCACGGCGTCAACCCCGAGGGCACGGCGGCGCTGCGCGAAGTGTGGCCGCAGCGGCTGGAGGGCAGC
>JANOLA010000758.1:0-5684 GCA_031419535.1 Burkholderiales bacterium
GGCAGCAGCCCCGGCATAGCATTCACTGCGGCATTCACTGTTGCGTTCACTGCTGCATTGACCCACGGCGCGCTGCCAAACTCAGGCGGCGTGGCGCACAACCTTACTTCATCAGGAGACCGGCCATGTCCAGCGTCATCAATTGGTTTGATATTCCCGCCACGAACTTCGCTCGCGCGGTGAAGTTCTACGAATCCGTTTTCGGCAACAAGTTGATCCAGGAAAACATGCTCGGCGCGCAGATGGCGATCTTTCCCGCCAAGCCCGGCGAAGCCACCGGCGCGATCATGGCCCGCGAGGGCGTGAATCCCGGCGCCGCCGGAACCACGATCTATCTGAAAGCCGGCAACGACTTGGCGGTGGCACTCGCGCGCGTTCAAACCGCCGGGGGCAAAGTGGTGTTCCCGAAGACGTTCATCAAAGAGGGCTTCGGCTATTTCGCGATCATGATCGACAGCGAAGGCAATTCAGTCGGTCTGCATTCGCCGAACTGAGCCACGAAGGAGCACGCCATGAATCGCATTGTTCTCGAGGCCACCACGGGAGCCGCGCTGCTCGCGTTGGCGTTCGCAGCACCCGTGTGGGCGCAGTCGCCCCCGGCTCACGTCAAGGTGGACGATCCCGCGGCAACCCTGAAACGCGCCGAAGCACTGGGCGGCAAGACCGTGGTTCCAGCCACCGACGCGCCGGGCGGGGTGACTTTTGCGAGGCTTGTCGATCCGGAAGGAAACGTGATTGGGGTGGTGCGTCGGCCGAATTGAGTCGCACTTTGCCTGGCGGCGTGATAGCACCCCCACGCGGCGCAGACGCTGCCGCCCCTCGAGGGGGGCTGAGCAGCCCGGCAAAGCCGGATCTGCTCAGGAGCGCCGAATCATGCCGCGCAAATCGCCGGCAACATCTCGCCAATCGATCCGCGCAACAACGCGTCGGCGAATTCATCCATCGGCGTTTCCTGGTCGTTCATGATGACCACTTTCGCCCCGCCGTCCTTGGCCAGCGGCACAACGCCGGCCACCGGATAGACCAGCAAGGTTGAGCCGATCGCGAGCAGCAGGTCGGCCTCTTGCGCCGCCTGCATCGCACGCGCGATCACTTCCGGAACGAGTGCCTGACCGAACGAGATGGTGTCGCTCTTGAGGATGCCTCCGCAATCGCGGCACGCCGGATCGGCCTCGCCTGCGCGCACACGGTCCAAGGCTTCCTGCATCGGCGCACGCACGCCGCAGCCCCAGCACATCACGCGGCGCATCGTGCCGTGAACTTCGATCGTGCGTTCGCGCGAGTTGCCGGCAATCTGGTGCAGCTCGTCGATGTTCTGCGTGATCAGTGCGTGCAGCTTGTTGCGGCGCTCGAGTTGCACCAGCGCCAGGTGGCCGCGGTTCGGCAACGCGCTCCACGCCGCATGGTCCAGGCGCGAACGCCACGCCGCCTTGCGCACTTCGGGGTCGGCCAGGTAGTTTTGAATCGTCGACTGTTTTTCTGCGGCCGGGTTGCGCGTCCACACGCCCTTCGGGCCGCGGAAGTCGGGAATGCCCGAGTCGGTGGAGATTCCCGCGCCGGTGAGCACGACGATGCGCTGCGCCGCGTCGACCCAGCCGCGCACGGTGGCGACGCTGGCTGGATTGGGCCTATTCGGAATCATGCTAGATTGAACGCGCCATGAAGTAGCCGCATTGTCCAGTGCTCGCGGCACGGCGACAACCTTCGATTGGAGACATGACCGCGCTGCACGCCGCTCGCTTCGAGCAACCTGTGAGCATCGCCGAAGCGCTGCGCAGCCTCGCGCTTGGCGAGTTTCGGCCGCTTGCCGGCGGGACCGATTTGTACCCGGCGTTCGTCGGCCGCGGCATGGATACACCGCTGCTCGACTTGTCGCGAATCACCGCGCTGCGCGGCATTCGCGGCGATCATCACGGCTGGTGGTTCGGCGCGACGACGACGTGGACCGACGTGTTGCGCGCCGAGTTGCCGCCGCTCTTCGACGCGCTGAAACAAGCCGCGCGCGAGGTCGGCGGCGAGCAGATCCAGAACACCGGCACGCTCGGCGGCAACCTGTGCAACGCCTCGCCCGCGGCCGACGGCACGCCGGTCTGGCTCGCGCTCGACGCGATAGTCGAGTTGCAATCGGCACGCGGCACGCGGCGCGTGGCGGTGGCTGACTTCGTGTTGGGCAATCGCCGCACCGCGCTCGCGCCGGGCGACCTGCTCACCGGCATCTGGGTGGCGCGGCGCGGTGCGCACGCGAAGTCGGTGTTTGCCAAGCTCGGCAGCCGGCGCTACCTGGTGATTTCGATCTCGATGCTGGCGCTGGCGATCGATGTCGATGCGCACGGGCGCATCGCCTGGGCCGCAGCCGCCGTGGGCAGTTGCGCGGCGTACGCGAAGCGCCTGCCGTTGTTTGAATCGAAGCTGCCCGGCTTGGCGCGCGCTGCGCTCGCCGGTGTAACGGTCACGGCCGCCGACCTGGCGCCGTTGCAGCCGATCGCTGACGTTCGCGCGAGTGCCGATTACCGGCTCGACGCCACCGCGACGCTGCTGAAACGCGCCTTGCAGGAGCTTGCCGCATGACGGCGCGCGACGACGCGCCGCTGCATGCCGCGCCTTTGCACGCTGCGCAGGCGATCGCGCTGCACGTGAACCGCCGCGCGGTGACGATCCACGCCGACCCGCTGCGGCGCCTGTCCGACGCATTGCGCGACGACCTGGGACTCACCGGCACGAAGATCGGCTGCCATGCAGGCGACTGCGGCGCCTGCACGGTGCTGCTCGACGGCGAACAGGTCTGCTCGTGCATCGTCGCGCTGGGCCAGTGCGCCGGGCGCAGCGTGATCACGGTCGAAGGCCTGACCGAGGCCGACGGCGCGCTGTCGCCGTTGCAGCGCGCCTTCGTCGCGTTTGGCGCGGCGCAGTGCGGCATCTGTACCCCCGGCATGCTGATGAGCGCCGAGGCGCTGCTGCGGCGCAAACCTCAACCGAGCGAGGCCGAGGTGCAGGGCGCCCTGGGCGGTGTGCTGTGCCGCTGCACCGGCTATCGCAAGATTGTCGAGGCCGTGCTGGCGGCGAGCCGCGAGGTGCTGGCCGCGCCGCGCGCGCCGGCCGATGCGGCCGATGCGGCCGCTGCTGCCGATCAGGGCGATGCGGGCGCCGCAGCCGATCCAGGCGGGCAGATGAGCGTCAACCTGAACGTCAAGGTAGGCGCCGACGTGGCCGACAACTTGACTGACAACTTGATCGACAAGGCCAGCACCCATCCCGGCCCCGATATCGCGCCGAGCGCCGTGCGCGCGGGCCAGGCGGTGGGCGCGCGCGTGGCGCGACTCGATGCACCTGACAAGGTGCGCGGCGTCGCGCTGTACGGCGCCGATGCGTGGCCCAGCGACGTGCTGGCGATGCGCGTCGTGCGCTCGCCGCACGCGCACGCGCGCTTCACGCTCGGCGCCAGCGCCGCGCTGCGCAAACGCTGGCCCGGGCTGTTGGACGTGATCACGGCCGCCGACGTGCCGAACAACGCATTCGCGATCTTCCCGGACCTGCGTGACCAGCCGGTATTGGCCGACGGGGTCGTCAGGTTCGCGGGCGAGGCGGTGCTGGCGCTGGTCGGCGACGCAACGACGTTGGAGGCGATCGCCGACGCGGAATTGCCGATCGAGTACCAGGTGTTGCCTGCCGCGCTCGACATCGATGCGGCGCTTGGCGCCGCGGCGCGCGGCGAGCTGGTGCAGGCGCGCCACGCCGGCAACGTGCTGTGCCGAGGGCGCGTCGTGAGCGGCGATGTCGACGCGGCGCTCGCCGTGGCGGCAACACGCATCGACGCCAGCTTCGAGACGGCGTACGTCGAGCACGCCTACATCGAGCCCGAGGCGGGCTGGGCCGAGCTCGTCGACGCCGGCGATGGCGGCGATAACGCCGCGCCGCGGATTCGCATCTTCGCCTGCACGCAAACGCCCTACATGGACCGCGACGAAGTCGCGCACGTGCTGGGCATCGCACCGACGCGCGTGCACATCGTGCCCTCGGCGATGGGCGGGGGTTTCGGCGGCAAGCTCGACTTGTCGGTGCAGCCGCTGCTGGCCGTGGCCGCGATGAAACTGCGACGTGCCGTGCGCCTGGTCTACACACGCCCCGAATCGATGCAGTCGAGCACGAAGCGCCATCCGGCTCGCATGCGCGCGCGTGCCGCGTGCGACGCGCAAGGCAATCTGAGCGCGTACGACTTCGAAGCCGATTTCAACACCGGTGCCTATTCCTCCTGGGGCCCGACGGTCGCGAACCGCGTGCCGATTCACGCCGCCGGCCCGTACCGGGTGCCGAACCAGCGCGCATTGACGCGCGCGGTGTTGACGCACAACAGCATTGCCGGCGCCTTCCGTGGCTTCGGTGTGCCGCAGTCCACGCTGCTCGGCGAGCGGCTCGTCGATGAACTCGCGGCGGCGTGCGGCATCGATGCGCTCGAGTTCCGGTACCGCAACGCCTTGCGCGCGGGCGACCGCACGGGCACCGGCCAGAAGCTCGAAGCGAGTGTCGGCCTGCAAGCCTGTCTGGACGCATTGCGAACGGCGTGGCAAGCGGCGCGCGCCGCCGCCGCCGTGTTCAATGAGCATGCCGTACTGCGAGGCGCTGCGCTGCGCCGAGGCGCGGGCATCGCGTGCATGTGGTACGGCATCGGCAACACAGGAATGGCGAATCCTTCGACGATGCGTGGCAGCCTGCGGCTTGAGGCGACAACCGGCGCGCCATCTGGCACACCGCGCCGCGCAACGCTTCTGCTCTCCAACGGCGCGCAAGAGATTGGCCAGGGCACGGCGACGATCCTGCCGCAGATGTTTGCCGACGCGGTGGGCCTGCCGCTCGGCTGCGTGCAACAGGTGATGGGTGATACCGATCTGACGCTCGACGCGGGCAAGTCGTCGGCGTCACGCCAGACCTTTGTGTCGGGCAACGCGGCCAAGTTCGCGGGCGAAGACTTGCGCGGGAAATTGCTCGCCGCGCTCGGCGCGGCCGAGCCCGCGGTGCTCGGAATCGACGGCACCACGCTGACGGCGCGCAATGCCGCCGGCCTGCATCAACTCGATCTCGAAGCGCTCGCCGCCGACGCGCGTGGCGACCTGTTCACCGGCAGCGGCCACTTCAACCCGCCGACGATTGCGCTCGATGCCGACGGCCAAGGTGTTCCCTACGCGACCTATGCGTTCGCCGCGCAGATCGCCGAACTCGAAGTCGACATTGAACTCGGCACGGTGAAGCTGCTGCACATCCACGCCGCGCACGATGTCGGCCGCGCCATCAACCCGACGCAGGTGGAGGGGCAGATTCACGGCGGCATCGCGCAGGGCATCGGCATGGCGCTGATGGAGGAGTACGTCAACGGCAGCACCGACAACCTGCACGACTACCTGATCCCGACCTTCGGCGACGTGCCGCCGATCACGGTGCACTTGATCGAAGACCCCGAGCCGCTGGGGCCGTGGGGCGCGAAGGGCGTGGGCGAACCGGCGCTGGTGGCCACCGCGCCGGCGATCCTGAATGCGATTCACGATGCGACCGGCGTGCGCATGGGGCAGGTGCCGGTGACGCCGAGCAGGTTGCGGGCGGCGTTGTTGGCGCTTGACGATGCACCCTCACCCCGACCCTCTCCCGCCAGCGGGAGAGGGAGTAATTCCGTGCCCCCTCTCCCGCTGGCGGGA
>JANOLA010000759.1:0-7113 GCA_031419535.1 Burkholderiales bacterium
CCCCGGTTGATGAGACGGCCTTGCGGATTTCGTCCGCGGTCGCCTGCAATGCGTCGTTGCCGCGCGCGGTGATCACGACGTTGACGCCCTCCATCGCCAGCGCCATCGCGCAACCCTTGCCCAGGCCCTTGCTCGCCGCGCACACCAAGGCCCATTTGCCTGTGAGACCCAAGTCCATGTCATCGCTCCGTTTGAAAGTTCAGGCCGCGATCATCGCACCCGCCGCGCGAGCAACCAGATGCCGAGCAACACCAGTACCGTGCCCGCCGCCACCCACGCAGTGAAGGGCTCGCCGAGGATGAGCGCGCCCATCAGAAGCGTCGACAGCGGCCCGACCATGCCCACCTGGGTAGACAACACCGCGCCGATGCGCTCGATCGCCATCATCACCATCAGCACCGGCGCCACGGTGCAGAGCAGCGCGTTCAACAGCGACAGCCACAGCACCTCGGGCGCCACGCTCAGCGCGCCGAGCGGGCGCAGCACCAGGAACTGCACGATGCAGAGCAGGCACGCCACGGTGGAGGCCAGGCCGGTCAGGCGCAGCGCACCCAGGCGCTTCACTTCCTCGCCGCTGTAGACGAGGTACAGCGCGTAGCTCAGCGCGCTGGCGAACACGAACGCCGCACCGAGCGCGACATTGGCGACAAACGCGCCTTGCAGCGACACCTCATGGCCGAACACCAGCAGCACGCCGCTGTAGCTGACGCAAAGCGCGAGCACTTGGCGCAGGCTCACGCGCCGCTTGAACAGCAGCTTGCCCAGGGCCAGCACCAGGGTCGGGCTGAGGTAGAGGATGAGCCGCTCCAGACCAGCGCTGATGTATTGCAGGCCGATGAAGTCGAGCGTGCTTGCCAGGTAGTAGCCGCTGAAACCCAGACCCAGCACGACGGTCCAGTCGCGCTGCGTCAGTGCCTGCTTGCCGCGCCCGGCCCACCAGGCGAGCAGCACGAACAACGGCAGCGCGAACAGCATGCGGTAGGTGATCAAGGTGATCGCGTCGACACCGTGGCGGTACGCGAGCTTGACGATGATGGCCTTGCCGGAGAAGGCGATGGCGCCGGTGCCGGCGAGCAGCAGGCCGGGCCAGAGCGCCGGCGACGAGGCGAAATGGGGGCGTGCCTCGGGCTGCGTCATCGAGGCCGATTCTATGAAGGTGTGCGGCCGATCCCTTGCCCGGCACAATCGCGCGTCGCACAACAAATGGAGATTCGCTCATGTTCGATCTGAAAGGCAGGGTGGCGCTCGTCACCGGAGGCAATGGCGGCATTGGCCTTGGCATGGCGCTCGGTCTGGCGCGCGCCGGCGCGCGGGTGGTGGTGGCGGCGCGCGATGCGCGCAAGTCGGCCGCGGCGGTCGAACAACTCCAGGCGCTGGGCAGCGATGCGTTCGCGCTGGAAGTGGACGTGAGCAACGAAGCATCGGTGCAGGCGATGGTGGACGCGGCAGTCAAGCGCTGCGCGCGCCTGGACATTCTGGTCAACAACGCCGGCATCAACATCCGCAAACCCGCCGACCGGGCAACGCTGGATGAATGGCGCAGCGTGATGGAGACCAACCTCACGAGTGCATTCCTGTGTTCGCGCGCGGCGTACCCGCACCTGCAGCGCCCGATGGACGCGCCGGCCGGCGGCAAGGTGATCAACATCGGCTCGATGACGTCGATCTTCGGTGCGTCGTTTGCGCCGGCCTACAGCGCGAGCAAGGGCGGCATCGTGCAGTTCACGAAGTCGATCGCGAGCGCCTGGGCGGTGGACAACATTCAGGCCAACGCGATTCTGCCGGGCTGGATCGACACCGAACTCACGCAGCGCGCGCGCGTGGAAGTGCAAGGGCTCAACGAGCGCGTGCTGGCGCGCACGCCGGCCGGGCGCTGGGGCCGGCCGAAAGACTTCGAGGGAGCGGCGGTGTTCCTGGCGAGCGGCGCGTCTGACTTTGTGAGTGGAACCGCGATTCCGGTGGACGGTGGGTATTCGATCCAGGCCTGAGCTTGGGGCTCAGGAAGCAAGGCGCTCGGGCCGCGGACAGGCCGCGGACGGGTCGCAGACAGGTCGCACGCCAGTGGCCCCTGCCGGAGCCGCCGGCCTGCACCTCAAGGCACCGCGTCGTGGAAGGCTTGCTCGCGCTTGCGCTTGATCGCCGGCAGCATCACCACCACCAGCATCAGCGCGGCGGCGATCAACAGCCCCGAGGACAGCGGCCGCGTCACGAAGGTCGTCCAGTCGCCTCGCGAGAGCAGCAAGGCTCGTCGCAAGTTCTCCTCCATCATCGGCCCGAGAATGAAGCCGAGCAGCAGCGGCGCGGCCTCGCAACCGAGCTTGAAGAACAGGTAGCCGATCACCGCGAACAGCGCGGTGAGAAAGACATCGAAGGTGTTGTTGTTGAGCGTGTAAACGCCGATGCAACAGAACAGCGTGATCGCCGGGAACAGAAAGCGGTACGGCACGGTGAGCAGCTTGATCCAGATGCCGATCAGCGGCAGGTTCAGGATGATCAGCATCAGGTTGCCGACCCACATCGACGCGATCAGCCCCCAGAACAGCGACGGGTTGCTCGTCATCACCTGGGGGCCGGGCTGAATGCCCTTGATCGTCATCGCGCCCACCATCAGCGCCATCACGGGGTTGGGCGGAATGCCCAGCGTCAGCATCGGGATGAACGAGGTCTGCGCGCCGGCGTTGTTGGCGCTCTCGGGGCCGGCGACGCCGCGGATGTCGCCCCGGCCGAACTTGCCGTCGTTGCCGGCGAGTTTTTTCTCCATCGTGTAGGTGGCGAAAGCGGCGAGCAGCGCGCCGCCGCCGGGCAGCACGCCCAGGATGGAGCCGAGCGCCGTGCCGCGCAGCACGGAAGGCCAGGCGTCGGAAAAATCCTTCTTCGTCGGCCACAGGCCTTTCACGTCTTTCGTGAACACCTCGCGGTTCGACGCCGGCTGACCCAGGTTGGCGATGATTTCGCCGAAGCCGAACACGCCCATCGCGATCGTGACGAAGCCGATGCCGTCGGTGAGTTCCGGTATGTCGAAGCTGTAGCGCGCGGTGCCCGAGATCACGTCGGTGTTGATCTGCGCGAGCAGCAAGCCGAGCAGGATCATCGCGAGTGCCTTGAGCAACGAGCCCGACGCGAGCACGACGGCGCCGATCAGGCCCAGCACCATCAGCGAGAAATATTCCGCCGGGCCGAACTTGAACGCGAGTTCGGTCAGTGGTGGTGCGAACGCGGCAATGATGAGCGTGCCCACGCTGCCGGCGAAGAACGAGCCCAGGCCCGCGGCAGCGAGCGCGGCGCCGGCACGGCCTTGGCGCGCCATCTGGTAGCCGTCGATCGCGGTCACGACGGAGCTGGATTCGCCCGGAACGTTGATCAGGATCGCGGTCGTCGAGCCGCCGTACTGCGCGCCGTAGTAGATGCCGGCGAGCATGATGAGCGCCGGCGTGGCGTCGAGCGCGTAGATCGACGGCAGCAGCATCGCGATCGTCACCACCGGGCCGAGGCCCGGCAGCACGCCGATCAGCGTGCCGAGCATCGCGCCGAAAAAGGCGTAGAGCAGGTTCTGCAGCGTGAACGCGACGCTGAAACCGAGTGCGAGGTTGTTGAGCAGGTCCATGGCTGTCCCCTGATTTTCTTCGTGCGGTTGTCCGAGGGGTCAGCTAACGAGAAACTTGGGCCACAGCGGAATCGTCAGCTTCAGGCCGGCGATGAAGATCAGCCACGCGAACGCGGTCAACACCACGGCGCTGATGAGCACGCCGCGCCAGCGGAACTCCTCGCTGGCCAGGCTCGTCATGATGATCAGGATGGGAATCGAGACGATCATTCCCAGGCGCGGCAGCAGCAACCCGAACACGTTGATCGTCAGCACGATCACGATCAGCGGCCGCCACGCGATGTGGCCGATGGGTTCGCCGTCTTCGGTTTCGATCGTCAGCGACTCGAACAGGATGATCGCACCCAGCAGCGCCGTCAGCACCCCCAGGCCGAGCGGAAAGTAGCCCGCGCCGGGGCGCGCTGACGAGCCCATCGAATAGTTGGTCGCGCCGATCGCGAAGCCAACGCCGACGATGAGAAACATCAACCCCGACCAGAAGTCTTTCTGGCTCTTGATATTCACTGTTCTGCCTCCTCGCGCGCTTGGCCGTTCGCGCCAGATTCTAGGCACCGTGAGCGCCGGCTCACGTGTGGTTTACACGTAGCGCAGGGGGCAACCCGGGTCCGGGCGAGGGGCAAATTCGTGCTATCGCGGGCGCACCGCGTCCACGCGGCTGCCGGTGGAGGAGCCCCGGACTAACCCTGGACTAACCCCAGTGCGGCGTGCAGCGCAGCACTTCGTCGATCGTCGTCACGCCTTCGGCGACTTTCATCGCGCCGGCCAGACGCAGCGGCCGCAGCCCGTCGAGCAGCGCCTGGGCGCGCAGCTTTTCGGTGTCGGGCACGGGGTGGATGCAGGCGTGCGCCGCGTGGCTCACGTTGAGCAGCTCGTACAGGCCGGCGCGGCCGCGAAAGCCCGTCATGCGGCAGTCCAGGCAGCCCACCGGCTTGTAGGGCCGCATGCCGCCGTTCAGGCGCCAGGGTTTGATGACTTCGAGCAGCGCTTCGCGCGTCACCGACTCGTCGGGCTTCTTGCACTGCTCGCACAGCGTGCGCACCAGGCGTTGCGCGAGCTCCCCGATCACGGAGGCGCCGATCAGGTAAGGCGGTACGCCCAGGTCGATGAGGCGCGTGATCGCCGAGGGCGAGTCGTTCGTGTGCAAGGTGCTGAACACGAGATGGCCGGTGAGCGCGGCCTGGATCGCCATCTCGGCCGTTTCCAGGTCGCGAATTTCGCCGACCATGATGATGTCCGGGTCTTGCCGCATCAGCGCGCGCAGGCCTTCGGCGAAATTCAGGTCGATGGCCGACTGCACCTGCGTCTGGTTGAACGCGGGCTGGATCATTTCGATCGGGTCTTCGATCGTGCAGACGTTCACCTCGTCGGTCGCGAGACGGCGCAGCGTGGAGTACAGCGTCGTCGTCTTGCCCGAGCCGGTGGGCCCGGTGACGAGAATGATGCCGTGCGGCTTGGTGACGAGCGCCTCCCAGCGTTTGCTGTCGTGGCTGCCGAAGCCCAGCGCTTCGAGCTCCTTCACCGCGGTGTCGGGGTCGAAGATGCGCATCACCATCTTCTCGCCGAACGCGGTGGGCAGCGTGGACAGGCGCATTTCCACTTCGTCGCCGTCCGGGTTGCGCGTCTTGATTCTTCCATCCAACGGACGCCGCCGCTCCACCACGTCCATGCGTCCCAGCACCTTGATCCGCGCGATCATCGCGTTCATCACGCCCGGCGGGAGCTGGTAGACGGTGTGCATCACGCCGTCGATGCGAAAGCGGATCAGGCTCAGGTCGCGGCGCGGCTCGAGGTGGATGTCCGACGCGCGTTGATCGAACGCGTATTGCCAGAGCCAATCGACGACCTGCACGACGCCCTGGTCGTTGGCGTCGAGCTGCTTGTTGCTCTTGCCCAGTTCGACGAGCTGCTCGAAGCTCGCCATCGGGTTCGTGTCGCCGGTCTTGGCCGCGGCGCGAACCGACTTGGACAGGGTGTAGAACTCGGTCGTGTAGCGCGCGATCTCGCCGGGGCTCGCCAACACCAGCTTGACCGACTTGCGCGTGTGCGATTCGATCTCGGCGACCCAGGCGATGTCGAACGGCTCGCAGGTCGCGATCGTCACGTCCAGCAGGCCGTATTGGATCGGCAGCGCGTGGCGGCGCTCGGCGTAATTGACCGACATCACGTCCGTGACACGGCCCACATCCACCTTGAGCGGGTCGATGCGCAGGTAGGGGATCTTGCAGCGCCCGGCCAGCCACTCGGTGAGCCGCTCCACGTCGAGCGGCTTGCCGTTGGCCTTGCGCAGGAGCCCGGCGCCGCCCAGGCGCACGAGCGGGTGCTGTGAACTGTTGCCGGCGGCGAAGCGCTTTTCGGTGCGCTCGGCGTCCTCGGGCCCGATCACGCCGTCTTCGCGCAGCCACTTGACGAGCACGCGCCAATCGAGCACGCCGGCGTGCGCGGCGGCGGGGCGTGCGGGAATCTCGACAGTGGTCATATCGCGCCAGGCTCGGGAGGAAGAAGCGCCGCCGGTGGCAGCGGCCTGATCATACGGAGCCACTTGCGCGCGGGCAGATGAAATCGAGTTTCAATGTTTTGCGCACGCGCGGCAAGCAAGGACTGGGCGGGGAAAGGGGTGCTTTTCAACGCCATCACGATCGAATTGCCTTCGCGCGTGGGCTGCATCGTGCGCACTTGTTCCGCCCCGAAGGCCGCGGCGATGCGCTGCACGCTGCGCGCGAAACTGCTTTGACGGCCGAACAGGTTCACGCTCATCACGCCGTCGTCGCTGAGCAGGCGCCGGCAGTCGGCGTAGAAATCCTCGCTGTCGAGCACCGGCGCGGCGGCCTCGTGGTCGTACAAATCGACACACAAAACCTGCACCGACTCGATGCGCTGCGGCTCGGAGACGAAGCTCGCCGCGTCTTGCCGCAGCACGCTCAGGCGCGGCGAATCGTTGGGCAGGTGGAAGTAGGCGCGGCCCGCGCTGATGACCGACGCATTGAGTTCGACGGCGGTCGTCTGCAAGCGCAACTTGCTATGGCAAAAGCGCGTGATCGCGCCCGCGCCCAGGCCCAGTTGCACCGCATGGCCTTTGCCGAGCGCAGCGCCTTCGCGCAGCAGCAGCCAAACCATCATGCGCTGCACGTACTCAAGCTCGATCGCGAGCGGCTTGGCGATGCGCATCGCGCCTTGCACCCAGGGCGTGCCCAGGTGCAGGTAGCGCACGCCGTCGGACTCGGAAATCGTCGCGGGCGGCAAGGTGATTGCGGGCTCTTTTCGGCTCATGGATTCACGAGTAGCTCACAAGAGGCCACCTGATTCGTGACCATGGTCAGCTGCGCCGCGCGTCGCCCCCTCACCCCAACCCACTCCCCCGAAAACGGGGGAGTGGGGGGCGGGCATTGCTCCCTCTCCTGCTTGCGGGAGAGCAACCGTCGCCGGGCCGCCCCAAGACAGTTGCTCGCCCCCTTGTATGTTTCATGAAGGGGGTTTCATGTTCATTCATAGTAGTGGAGCGCGGTGGAGCT
>JANOLA010000760.1:0-3128 GCA_031419535.1 Burkholderiales bacterium
TACGAGCCACCACCCACGCGCTTCGTGTGGCTGCTGAACCTGAACCCGGAGTTTCCGTCGGTCGATGTGTCGTTCGGCGCGACGCCCGTGACGACGGCACTGCCCCTCGGCGCCCTCACTCCGCGCTTCGAAGTCGAATACGGCAGGTACACCGTGGCTTTGCGCAACAGGTTGAACAACTTCACCGAGAACTTCGATGGCGTCGTGATCGACGCCGTGTCGCCATCGGTGTTCGTTTTCTACCGTCACTTCCCCTCGACGCGGCTCGGCTCGGCGCTGCCGGGCATCGTCAACCTGTTCGACTCGGACGTCGGGCTGGAATTCGATCTGTTCGACGACGCGAGCAACCTGCAGTTCGGAGCGCTGCCGTTCGAGGGCGACCTGCCCCAGAACTCGCGCAGTGCGAACTGCCGCCTGAACCTTTACGCAGCCGGCAGCAACGTGCTGGTCTACGACTCCGGGGTGCGCCAGCGCACCGATTCGATCATCGTGTTTCCGCGGTTCCCGGCGGCACACGCCCGTTCCGGGGAGGTTGCCGTTGTCGGGCTGAACTTCGGCTCCGGTTCGGCGGCTGCGGTGCCGTGGCCCAACCTTCTGGGCTTGCCCTGAGAGCCCGCGTGGCGCGGCTCTGACGCGCCATGCGTCACGCTCCACCGTCGATGAACAGCGTCGCGGGGTGCTCGAGGCGCTCGCGCAGTCCCTGGATGAAGGCCGCGGCCACGGCGCCGTCGACGACGCGATGATCGAATGACGAAGAGAGGTTCATCATTTGCCTTGCCACGACCGCGCCGCCTTGGAATACCGGCCGCACGGCGATGGCGTTGACGCCGATGATCGCGACCTCGGGCGGGTTGATCACCGGCGTGGACATGATTCCGCCTTGCCGCCCCAGGCTGGTGACGGTGATCGTCGAACCCGACAGCTCGTCGCGCACCGCCTTGCCGCTGCGCGCCGCGCCGGCCAGGCGCGCGACCTCAGTGGCGCAGGCCCAGAGGTCGAGACATTGCGCGTCGCGCAGCACGGGCACCATCAGGCCGGCGTCGGTCTGCGTCGCCACGCCTGCGTGCACGGCGCTGTATTGCGTCAGCACGCCGGCTTCGTCGTCGAAATGCGAGTTCACTTGCGGGTGCTCGGGCACGCCGAGCACGATCGCGCGGATCAGGAACGGCAGCAGCGTCAGGTGCGCACGCTGCGCGCCGGCCTTCGCGTTGAGGCGAATTCGCAGCGCTTCCAACTCGGTCACGTCGACTTCCTCGACATAGGTGAAGTGCGGGATGCGGCGCTTCGACTCCTGCATGCGCTGCGCGATGCGGCGCCGCAGCCCAACGATCTTCACCTCGCGCGTGGCGGCAGGCGGCGCCTGCGGGCGCGCGCCCGGCGCCGCCGCCGTCCGCTCAACCGGCGATGGCGCGGCGACGCTGCGCGCTGCGCCGCTGGCGAGGTAGGCGTCGAGGTCGGCCTGCATGATGCGCCCTGCCGTGCCGCTGGCCGTGACGCGATCCAGGGCGATGCCAAGTTCCCAGGCGCGTGCGCGCACCGCGGGCGAGGCGATCGGCCGGCTGGGCGGCGCCGCGGCACCGAGGCCCGGCGCGGGTTGATGCGCGGGTTGAGGTGTGGGTTGCGGCGCGGCCGTCGGCCCGGCCACTGGCCGCGCGGTCGCGGGAATCGCGGACCCGGCGGCGCCGGCGCTCCCAACGCTTGTTTCGAGCGGACCACTCGTCGGCTCCGGCACCGAGGCCGCCGCGACGTGCGCCTCGATGCTCAGCAACTCGGCCCCGACAGCCAACATCTGCCCGACCTCGCCGCCCAAGCCCAGCACGCGCCCGGCCAGCGGCGACGGAATCTCGACCGTGGCCTTGTCGGTCATCACGTCGGCCAGCTTCTGGTCCTCCGCCACGTTGTCGCCGGGCTTGACGTGCCAGGCGACGAGTTCGACTTCGGCGATGCCTTCGCCGATGTCGGGCACCTTGATCACGTGCGGCATGTCAGGCCTCCATGACGCGCCGCAACGCCGCAGCAACGCGCGCCGGACCCGGGAAGTAGGCCCATTCCAGCGCGTGCGGATACGGCGTGTCCCAGCCGGTCACGCGCTCGATCGGCGCTTCGAGTTGGTAGAAACAATGCTCCTGCACCAGGCTCACGAGTTCGGCGCCGAAGCCGCTGGTGCGCGTGGCTTCGTGCACGACGACGCAGCGGCCGGTCTTCTTCACCGATTCGACGATCACCCCCAAGTCGAGCGGCCACAGGCTGCGCAGGTCGATGATCTCGGCGTCGACACCGCTCTCGATCGCCGCCGCTTCGCTCACGTAGACCATCGTTCCGTAGGCGAGCACCGTCACGTCGGCGCCACGGCGCAGCAGCGCCGCCGAGTCGAGCGGCACGGTGTAGTGCCCCTCCGGAACTTCACTCGCGGGATGCGCCGACCACGGCACCAGCGGCTTGTCATGGTGGCCGTCAAAGGGCCCGTTGTACAGGCGCTTCGGCTCGAGAAAGATGACGGGGTCGTCGTTCTCGATCGAAGCGATCAGCAGCCCCTTCGCGTCGTACGGGTTGCTCGGCATCACGGTGCGCAGCCCGCAGACATGGGTGAACAGCGCCTCCGGGCTCTGGCTGTGCGTCTGCCCGCCGTAGATGCCGCCGCCGCACGGCATGCGGATCGTGATCGGCGCGGTGAAGTCGCCGGCCGAGCGGTAGCGCAGCCGCGCCGCCTCGGAGACGATCTGGTCCGACGCCGGGTAGAAGTAGTCGGCGAACTGCACCTCGACCACCGGGCGCAGGCCATAGGCCGCCATGCCGATGGCGGTGCCGACGATGCCGCCCTCGGAGATCGGTGCGTCGAACACGCGCGTGCGGCCGTGTTTGGCCTGCAAGCCCTCGGTGCAGCGAAACACGCCGCCGAAGTAGCCCACATCCTGCCCAAAGACCACCACGTTCTCGTCGCGCGAGAGCATCACGTCCATGGCCGAACGCAGTGCCTGGATCATGGTCATCCTGGCCATGATCAGACCGCTCCTGCTTGTTGCAGCTGGTCGCGCAGGTGCGGCGGCATGTCCTTGTAGACGTCCTCGAACATCGTCGCCAGTGGCGGGATGTGGCCGTCCAGCACCGAGCCGTATTGCAGCGCCTCC
>JANOLA010000761.1:0-2704 GCA_031419535.1 Burkholderiales bacterium
TGTTCGCGAGCAGCGCGGAAGCGCAGATGCGAGCCATGTTCAGCCGCTGGGAGCACCAGCCCGACGCGGTGCTGCACGACCTGAGCGCGTTCTTCGCGCTGCTGAGGAAGCACCCCGAGCAGTTCACGCCGCTGCTGCACCACGCGCTGGACACGCGTGAGGCGAACGTTTTCAAGTTGCCGCACCAGCATGAGTTCGCGCGTCTGAACGTCACGCGTGTCGTGACGAGCAAGCGCAAGCTCAAGGCCTTGGTCGACGAAGGCGTGGTCTCGGGCTGGGACGACCCGCGTTTGCCCACGCTGGTGGGGCTGCGCCGGCGCGGCTACACGCCCGAGGCGGTGCGCCAGCTGTGCGAGCGCGCCGGCACCAGCAAATCGGGCGGCTGGACAGCCTACGCCAACCTGGATGGCGCGCTGCGCGATGACCTCGACCCGAAAGCGGCGCGCGCGATGGCGGTGCTCGACCCGTTGGAGCTCGTGATCGGCAATTGGAGCGCGGTGATGGGGCCCGCGGCCAGCGATGCCTGCCACGCGCCCGTGCACCCGGCTGCGCCCGAGCGTGGCCAACGCAGTTTCGGCTTCGGACCGTGCCTGTGGATCGAGCGCGACGACTTTCAGGAAGTGCCGGAGAAGGGCTACTTCCGCCTGTTCCCGGGCAACAAGGTCAGGCTCAAGTACGGGCATGTCGTGCAATGCACCGGCTGCACCAAGGACGCGTCGGGCAAGGTGGTTCAGGTGCAGGCCGATCTGATCGCCGACACCAAGAGCGGCACGCCGGGGGCGAGCGCGGTCAAGGTCAAAGGCGTCATCACCTGGGTCGCCGCGCACGACGCGCTGGCTGCCGAGGTGCGCCTGTTCGAGCCCCTGTTCAGCGCCGATCAGCCCGACGCAGGCGGGCGCGACCCGTTCGAGACGCTGAACCGCGACAGCCTGCGCGTGGCGCGCGCCTGGGTCGAGCCGAGCCTGGCTTCAGCACAGCGCGACGAACGCTTTCAGTTCGAGCGCCACGGCTACTTCGTCGCCGACCGGCAAGACCACGAACCGGGCAAGCCGGTGTTCAACAAGATCACCGGGCTGAAAGACGGCTGGTGACATTGGACCACCCCCGAAGCGCCTGCGGCGCTCCCCCTCAAAGGGGGCGCCGCTGGCGGACCGGCAAGTGCGGATCCGCGGCGTCCACTTGATGCGCTCCGGCTGCATTCGACCTACTCAGTGCGAACCGACCGCAAGCGCTCCAGCTTCGCGGCGTAGCGCTCGCTCAAGGCGCGCGTCGGGCTGTACTCCTGGGCCAGCGCCATGTGGCGCGACGCGGCGTCGAAGCTGCCCAGGCCGAACAGCGCCACGGCGCGCCAGAAGTGGAACTCGTGCTGGTAGGCGTCGCGCTCGATTTCGCGCGCGAACAGCTCGCTGGCGCGCAGCAAGTCGCCCGCCTCGAGCGCCGCGCGGCCGAGCTGGTAGAAGTGAAACGGCGGGTACGGCTCGATGCTCGCGAGTTGCTGAGCGACCCGCGCCGCGTCTTGCGTCCGGCCAAGTGCCAGCAGTGCGTGGTTCAGGTTCGACAGCGCTTGGGCGTTGCGCGGCTCGGACATCAGCACATGCTCGAGCGCGCGTTCCGCGTGCTGGGGAACACCGCGGCGCAGGTAGATCACCGCCAGCGTGTTGACGCTGCGCAGGAACTCCGGCGCTTGCGCGACCGCGCCGCGCGCCCAGGCGTAGGCGGCGTCGAGCTGGCCGCGCGCCAGCGCTTCGGCGGCGCGGTTGTTCATGAACATCGCGACGATTCCGTTCTCGGAGATTTCGCGCGTGCGGTGGCCGCGCACGTCTTCGGGTGGCAGGAAATCGATCGTCAGCAGGTGGCTCGCGTCGAAGCCGACACGCGCGTCGCTCGGGCGCTTGGCCAGGCTCAGGTTCACGTGGTTGCTGGCGAAGTAGAGGTCGCCCTCGCGGCTCCAGGTCGGCTCGATCAGCACGCTTTGGTAGCGCACCGGCATGCCCAGGTGCTTGGCGAACGCGGCCGTCATGATGACGAGCGACAGGCAGTTGCCGGCACGTGCATCGAACGCCTGGGCGGCGTTGCGCGTCAGCGCCGCGTCGTAGTCGAGCTTCAGATCGCCCTTTTTGTACAAGGCATCGACGAGGCCCTGCTGCATGCCGCGCTGGCGCAGCAGCGGCGCCATCCGGGCAGCGTAGTCGCGCATCGCATCGCTGAGCGCGAACACCTGGTTCGCATCGATGCGCTGCGCAGGCGGCGCGAACAGCTCATCGGCGAACAGGTGGTCGGGCCTTGGCGGCGGCGAAACGCTCGCGCAGGCCGCGAGCACGATGCACAAGCCGAGCGACATCAAATGCTTCATGCGCCTTCTCCGACATTGGCACGAAGCGCATCGTAAGGCAACGCTGATCGAGGCGCCCGGCTGAGTGTCAGTACCCGGTTTCAGCGTGCGAGCGCGCTCACCTTGGCCGGAACCGGCGGCGCCGCGCCGAGCGTCTGCGATTCGAGGTACTTCAGCACATGCCCCAGTTGCTCCCGGTCCAGGCCCTGCGCCGGCATCCGAATCTTGTAGCGCTTCATCAATTCGAGGGCCGCCGGGTCGCGCGAGTTGCGCATCTTCTCGGGGTCGCTGACGTAGCGCGCGACCCAGGCGCGTTCGCGCCGCGCCGCCAGGCCGGCCAGATCGGGGCCGATCTTGTCGCCCTTGCCCAGC
>JANOLA010000762.1:0-2984 GCA_031419535.1 Burkholderiales bacterium
GACCACAGCCGCGCATACAAGCCACCGGGCTGCTGCAACAGCGCATCGTGCGAACCCATCTCGACGATTCGCCCCTTGTCCATCACGACGATGCGGTTCGCGCCGCGCACTGAACTCAGGCGGTGCGCGATCACGATCACGGTGCGGCCCTGGCAGATCGCCGCCATGTTGCGTTGCAGGATCGCCTCGCTTTCGTAATCGAGCGCGCTTGTCGCTTCGTCGAGGATCAGGATGCGCGGATTCGTGAACAGCGCCCTGGCGATGGCGATTCGCTGGCGTTGCCCACCGCTGAGCGTGGCGCCTTGTTCGCCGACGATCGTGTCGTACCCTTCGGGCAGTTCGCTCACGAACTCGTGCGCACCGGCGAGTTGCGCCGCGTGCATCACGGCTTCGATGGGTGCCGCCGGGTCGGCGATGGCGATGTTCTCTCGCACGCTGCGGTTGAACAGCCAGTTCTCTTGCAGCACCACACCGATCTGTCTGCGCAGTTGCGCGGCGTCGATCAGGCCGATGTCCACGCCGTCCACCAGCACGCGGCCCTGTTCGGGCGAGTACAGGCGCTGCACGAGCTTTGTGAGCGTGCTCTTGCCCGAGCCTGACCTTCCGACGATGCCGACCACTTCTCCCGCGCGAATGTCCAGGCTCAGGCTTTGCAGCACCGGCGGCGCTTCGGGGCGGTAGCGGAAGTTCACGGCATCGAACTGGATTCGGCCTTTGAGCGGCGGCAGTTGCGCTGCCGTGGCTGGGGGAACTTCGGTGCGGGTATTGAGAATGTCGCCGAGACGCGCCATCGAGATGCCGGTCTGCTGGAAGTCGGTCCAGAGCTGGGCAATTCTCATGATCGGCTGGGCCACCCTTTGCGCGAACATGTTGAATGCGACGAACTGGCCAACGGTGAGCTGGTTGTCCATCACGAGCCTGGCGCCGTACCAGAGCGTGGCGGCGCTCACCAGCTTGCCGATGAGGTTGATGCCTTCGTGGCCGTAAGTGGCGAGGGTCTGCGTCTTGAAGCTGGCCGAGACGTAGGCCGCGAGCTGGTCGTCCCAGCGTTTGGCGATGGCTGGCTCCAGCGCACTGGCTTTGACCGTCTGCACGCCCGTGATGGCCTCCACCAGCAGCGCCTGGTTCTCGGCGCCGCGCGCGAACTTCTCATTCAGCCTCGCGCGCAAGATCGGGATGAGCATGAGGCTCAACGCGACGTAGAGCGGCAAGCTGACGAGCACGATGAGCGTGAGCGGAACGCTGTAGGCAAACATCACGGCGATGAAGATCACCGAGAACAACACGTCGAGCACGACGGTGAGCGAGTTGCCGGTGAGGAAGCTGCGGATGTTTTCCAGTTCGCGAACCCGCGCCACCGAA
Source organism: Burkholderiales bacterium (assembly GCA_031419535.1). Classification (GTDB taxonomy): domain Bacteria; phylum Pseudomonadota; class Gammaproteobacteria; order Burkholderiales; family Burkholderiaceae_C; genus JAEMQF01. The sequence continues at coordinate 1,363 of JANOLA010000762.1, forward strand.
TCGCCGACGCGCCTGGCCTGGAAGTAGGCGAGCGGAAGTTGCAGCAAATGCCGGAACAGCCGTGCGCCGAGTTCCACGTCGATGCGGCTCGTGGTGTGGCTGAACACGTAGGTGCGCAGCATCGAGAGAATGCTTTCGAACAACACCACGACCGCGAGGCCGATGACGAGCACGTCGAGCGTCGTCAGGCCGCGGTGCACGAGCACCTTATCCATCACGACTTGGAAAAAGAACGGGCTCACCAGGCCGAAGAGCTGCAGGAACAGCGAGATCACGAGCACCTCGCCGAGCAGCTTGCGGTACTTCACCAGGCTGGGAATGAACCAACTGAAGTCGAAGCGCGCGAGTTCACCGGCCAGCGACGCGCGACTCGTGATGAGGATCAGTTCTCCGGTCCACTGGCGGGCGAAGGCCTCCATCGGCTCGATCACCGGTCGGCCTCCTTGGATGCCTCCGCTCGGGTCCTGGAACAGCACACGCTTGCCGTCGCATTGGGCGAGTACGACAGTCCGCGCGGCACCGGGTTCATCGCGCAGCAGCGCGAGCGCGGGCAAAGGCGTGAGGCTCAGCCGTTCGACTTTGCAGCGTGTGAGCGACGCCTTGAGTCCGAGGTGTTTGGCCGCGAGCAGGAAGTCTGCGCTGCTCGGCTGATGGCTCGGCGGCCAGCCAAGCGCGTGGCACAACTGCGCGGGCTCGGCCGCCACGTGGTGCAGCCGGGCGATCAGACACAGTGCCGCGAGTGGCGAAGATGCTTGTGGCTGGCTGGCCGGAGCGCCGCCGTCCTGGGCGTGACTGTGGATTGGCGACGAGGATGAGTGCTTCAGTGCCTGCGCCTGCTTGGCGTCTTGCACGTCAGCCCCCCCGCCGCCGCATGATGCTGCGATGTTTTCACGGCCCTCCCACGCCAATTTGCTGGGCGCCGTGCACCCGACTCGAAAAATTCTATCCCGGCAATATATCAGCCGAGGCTAAGTGTTTTCCTCTCCACAATTTTGAGGACGCGCGCACCGGTCACTTGTGGTATCGCACCGCACGGCGCCGTATCCCGCTACTGCACCAGCCGCAGAATTTCGAGTTGCTCTTCCACCGTCTCGAATGTGCCGGTGCCGGCGGGCATCTGCATCAGCGGCTTGGCTTTGGCGTCGAGCAGCCACACGCTCGGGTAGACGAGCATTCGGGCGCGCTCGTCGCCGATCGAGCGTTGAAAGTCGGCGTAGGCGAGGCTCGCGTCGCCGATGCGAATGAACAGCTTGCTCGCCTGCGCCGACAGGCTGCTGCGCAGGTCGATCACCAGGTAGTCCTTCGCGAAGTGCGGCACCAGCTCGGCGGCGTTGCGCTCGAGAAAGGCCTCGTACTTGCGGCAGTAAGGGCAGTCGCTCGCCCCGAGGTAGACGTACAGGCGCTTCTTCTCGCGCTCGGCGCGGCGCAGTGCGGCGCTCAGGTCGAATTCGTAGCGCTGCGGCGTGCCCACCGCTTGCACGACGGTGGGTGCATAGGATGCCGGAAATCCGGCCGCTGCCGCGGGCGTGGCAAGCGTGATGAGCGCCCCCAGGCCGATGACATACGTCGTCCGCCCCCCGAGGGGGCTGAGTAAAGTGGCAGAGCCACATTTACTCAAGAGA
>JANOLA010000763.1:0-7884 GCA_031419535.1 Burkholderiales bacterium
CGAACCCTCGGGCACTTTCGTGCTCGTGTTGTGCGGGCAGCCCGAGCAGAACCACGGCAAGCGATCACCGGTGTCCGCCCCCGCCGTGGCCAGCGCACGGTCGCGCGCTTCGACGATGGCGATGCGCGCATCGATGCGCTGCGCCACGTCGCTGCCGGCGGGCGCGAGGCCCATCTTCTTCAGGCGCTTCGCGATCGCCTTGGCGATGATCGCCGGCGTGAGATCGGCCTTCGCGCGCAGCAGCCAGTTTTCGCTCGGATTGGGCATGCTCCATTCGCCGCCCCGGCCCCAAAAGGGGCCTTCCTGATGCTCGTCGCCCTCAGTCGGCTCTTCGAACTTGCCCAGCACGTTCGGCCGCACATCGGCGCGCCAGTTGTAGAGCTCTTCCTTCAACTGGTATTCGATGACCTGGCGCTTTTCTTCGACGACCAGAATCTCCTGCAGGCCCTGCGCGAACTCGCGCGTGATCGTCGCCTCCAACGGCCAGACCACGTTGACCTTGTGCAGGCGAATCCCGAGGCGGTTGCAGGTGGCGTCGTCCAGGCCCAGGTCGGCCAGGGCTTGGCGCGTGTCGTTGAACGCCTTGCCGCTGGCGATGATGCCGAAGCGGTCGTCCCGGCTTTCGATCACGTTGTGGTTCAACCGGTTCGCGCGCACGTAGGCGAGCGCCGCGTACCACTTGTAGTCCATCAGGCGCGCTTCCTGCTCCAGCGCGGCGTCGGGCCAACGGATGTGCAGGCCGCCCGGAGGCATCACGAAGTCTTGCGGCAGCACGATCTTCACGCGATCCGGATCGACCGACACCGAAGCTGCCGACTCCACCACCTCCTGAATCGTTTTCATCCCGCTCCACAAGCCCGAGAAACGGCTCATCGCGAACGCGTGCAGGCCCATGTCGAGAATGTCTTGTGCATTGCTCGGAAAGAACACCGGCGTGCCGCAGGCCTTGAAGATGTGGTCGCTCTGGTGCGCCGCGGTGCTGCTCTTGGCCACATGGTCGTCGCCGGCAATCGCGATCACGCCACCGTGTTTCGCGGTGCCCGACATGTTGGCGTGTTTGAACACATCGGCGCAGCGGTCCACCCCCGGGCCCTTGCCGTACCAGATGCCGAACACGCCGTCGAACTTTTTCGACTGCGGGTACAGGTCGAGTTGTTGGGTGCCCCACACGGCGGTGGCGCCGAGTTCTTCATTCACGCCGGGCTGGAACACGATGTGGTTCGCGGCGAGGTGTTTCTTCGCCGCCCACAGCGACTGGTCGTAGGTGCCCAGCGGGCTGCCGCGGTAGCCGCTGATGAAGCCGCCCGTGTTCAGGCCGGCGGCGGCGTCGCGCTGGCGTTGCAGCATCGGCAGGCGCACCAGCGCTTGCACACCGCTCATGAAGGCGCGACCGGAGCTGAGGCTGTATTTGTCGTCGAGCGTCGCGGTCTCGAGGGCCTTGCGGACGGCTTCCGGCAGTGGCGCATTCATGTCAGGGTCTCCGTGGGAACAGCGTTCATCGCTGGGACACTCCAGCGGTTGATTCGTTCGGGATAACGATAACGCAAAGGGCAAGCGCCGATTGCCAAGAATGTGGGGTTGCGTCTATAACTCGCCGACCTTGCGTTCGGCAGCGACCGTCCGCGATCAACCCCGAAACTCATCGACGAGCGCATGGCCCATGGCGAATGACGCCCAGACGATTCTCAGCGTGCGCGGCGTGACGGTGCGCTTTGGCGGCATCGTCGCGCTCGACGGCGTGAGCTTCGACGTGGCGCGCGGCGAAATCTGCGGCCTGATCGGCCCGAACGGCGCCGGCAAGACGACGCTCTTCAACTGCCTGAGCCGGCTCTACGAGTACCAGAGCGGCGACATCGCGTTTGAAGGCCGATCGCTCACCGCGACGCCCAGCCACAAAGTCGCCGGCTTGGGGCTGGGGCGCACCTTCCAGAACCTCGCCATGTTTCGCAGCCTGACGGTGCGCGAGAACGTGATGGTCGGCGCGCATTCGCGCTCCGGCGCGGGGTTTGTATCGAGTGCGCTGTGGCTGCCACGCGTGGCGGGCGAAGAGTCGCGCCTGCGGCGCCGCGCCGAGGAGATCATGGCGTCACTCGGTTTGAGCGAGTTTGCGAATCGGCTCGCGGGTGACCTGCCCTTTGCCACGCAAAAGCGCATCGAGCTGGCGCGCGCCCTGGCCTCCGACCCGAAACTGCTGTTGCTCGATGAACCCGCTGCCGGCCTGAACCACGAAGAGATCGACGCGCTGGCGCGGCAGATTCGCGACATTCGCGACCGGCTGCAAATCACGGTGCTGCTGGTGGAGCACCACATGAGCCTGGTGATGGACGTGTCGGACCACATCGTGGCGCTCAACTTCGGGCGCAAAATCGCTGACGGAACGGCGGCGCAGATTCAATCGCACCCGGACGTGATCGAAGCCTATCTGGGGGCGCCGGCCAATGTCTGAAGTGATCCCCCCCCGAAGCGGCTTCGCCGCTCCCCCTGTGGGACCGAAGGGGCCACTGCGTGACCCTTGGGGCGCCGCCAGCGGCCCGGCAAAGCCGGATCCGCAGCGGCCGCTTGAAGCGTGCGGCGGACTCGTTGGTCGAGTGTCGTTCGAAGCTCGGTGGGGCAACTGAGGTGGCTGCCAACGTGGCAACGGGCGCGGCGCCGCTGCTGCAAGTCGACAAGCTGTTTGCGTCGTACGGCGCGACGCAGGTGCTGTACGACCTGAGTTTTTCGCTGGAGGCCGGCCACATCACGGCGATCCTGGGTGCCAACGGCGCCGGCAAGACGACCACGCTGCGCGCGCTGTGCCAAACGGTGCGAACCTCGGGCAGTATCCTGTTCGAAGGAAAACAGCTCGGCGGCCAGGCCACCGAAAACGTGGTGCGGCTGGGCGTGGCCCATGTGCCCGATGGCCGCGGCACCTTTACCGCCCTGTCGGTCGAAGAAAACCTGCGCCTGGGTGCCTATGTGCGCAGTGACCGGGCCGAACTCGCGCTCGACATGGAAAAGGCGTTCACGCGCTTTCCGATTCTCAAGGCGCGGCGCCATCAGCAGGCCGGCACCTTGTCCGGCGGCGAGCAGCAGATGCTGGCGATCAGCCGCGCGCTGATGCTGCGCCCCAAGCTGCTGCTGCTCGACGAGCCCTCGTTCGGCCTGGCGCCGCTGATCGTCGCCGAAATATTTCGCATCATGCGCCGCATCAACCAGGAAGACGGTGTGAGCATGCTGCTGGTCGAACAGAACGCCAGCCTGGCGCTGGACCTGGCGGATCATGTGTACCTGTTAGAGACCGGCCGCGTGGCGCTGTCGGGACCGAGCGCACAGATCAGGGACGACGAATCGGTGCGCCGCGCCTATCTCGGCTACTGAGTCACACATCCATCGCAAACCTGCATCGCAAACCTGCATCGCAAACCCGCATCGCAAACCCGCATGGAAGCCCTGCTGCATCAAATTTTCTCCGGCCTGGCCAATGGCTGCATCTATGGCTCGGTAGCACTGGCATTGGTGATGATTTACCAAGCCACGCACCACATCAATTTCGCGCAAGGCGAGATGGCGACGTTCAGCACCTTCGTCGCCTGGGCGCTCATTCAGGCGGGCTGGCCTTATTGGGGCGCTTTTTTCTTCACGATCGCCATTTCATTTGTTGGCGGCTTGGTTGTGCAGCGCATCGTGCTGCGGCCGCTGGAAAAAGCGCCGGTGCTGACGAATGTGATCGTCTTCATCGGCCTGTTGCTGATCTTCAACGCGCTGTCGGGCTGGATCTTCGACCACACGATCAAGGCCTTCGCTAGCCCGTTCCCGAAAGACGCCTTCTTCGCGTCGAAATACTTCTCGGCGCATCAGCTCGGCTCGGCCGGCGTGCTGCTGCTGGTGTTGCTCGGCCTGTTCGCCTTCTTCCGCTTCACACCCATCGGCCTGGCGATGCGCGCCGCGGCACAAAACCCCGACTCAGCGCGGCTGGTCGGAATTCGCGTGTCGTGGATGCTTGCTTTGGGCTGGGGACTGGCCGCGGCCATCGGCGCGGTGGCCGGGATGATGGTCGCTCCGGTGGTCTTTCTCGATCCGAATCTGATGCTGGGCATCTTGCTCTACGGTTTTGCCGGCGCGCTGCTGGGCGGCATCGACAACCCCTGGGGCGCCGTCATCGGCGGCCTGGTGGTGGGCGTGCTCGAAAATGTACTCGGCGCCTATGTCATCGGCACCGAACTCAAACTCACCGTCGCCCTGGTGCTGATCGTGGCCACGCTGACACTGTGGCCCGACGGCATGTTCGGCAAAAGAGTGGTGACCCGCGTATGAAAGCGCTTGACAGAAAGTGGCTCTGGTTCTGGAGCGCGCTGCTGGTGTTGGCGCTGCTGGTACTGCCCTTTCTGGTGAAGAACTATCGGGTATTCCAGTTCAACCTGGTGCTCGTCTACGCCGTGGCGATCCTCGGGCTGAACATCCTGACCGGATTCAACGGCCAGATATCGCTCGGGCACGGTGCCTTCTACGCCTTTGGCGCCTACACCGCCGCGGTGCTGATGGACAAACTCGGCATGCCGTACTGGGCGACCTTGCCCTTCGCTTTCGCCGTGTGTTTTTCGTTCGGCTTCCTGGTGGGGTTTCCGGCCCTGCGCCTGGCCGGTCACTACCTGGCCTTGGCGACTTTTGCGCTGGCGGTGGCGGTGCCGCAACTGCTGAAGTACAAACAGATCGAGGGCCTGACCGGCGGCGTGCAAGGGCTGGTGCTCGCCAAGCCGGAGCCGCCTTTTTCCTTCAGCCTGTTCGGCCAGCCCTTGAGCGCCGATCGCTGGCTGTACTTCTTCACCTTGTTTGTCGCCGCGTTGATGTTCCTGCTGGCCTGGAACCTGTTGCGCGGCCGCGTCGGGCGCGCCTTGATCGCGGTGCGCGACCACCCGATCGCCGCCACCGCCATGGGCATCAACTTGCCGATGTTCAAGTCGCTGACCTTCGGCACCTCGGCCGGGTTCACCGGGTTGGCCGGTGCGCTGGGGGCCATCGTCGTGGCCTTCGTGTCGCCCGACAGCTTTACCGTCAACCTGTCGATCTTCCTGCTGGTCGGCGTGGTCGTCGGCGGGCTGGCGTCGATTCCCGGCGCCATCTTCGGCGGCATCTTCATTCAATACGTGCCCAACATCGCCGACGAACTTTCCAAATCCGCTCCGGCCGCGGTGTATGGTGTGCTGTTGATCGGCCTGATGTTCCTGATGCCCACCGGCGTGATGGGCGGTTTACGTTCGCTGTGGATGCGCTTTCGCGCCCGTACACCGGGTTGACCCGGATGTCGGCGGGGTCCGATTCGACGTTTGATGTTCACCTTTTAGAAGGAGTCTTGACACCATGACATTCAGAACCCTTTCCCTCACCGCGGTGGCGACGCTGGCTGCCCTGGTGTTCAGTGGCACGGCACTGGCGCAAAAGAAGTACGACGTCGGCGCCACCGACAAAGAAATCAAGCTCGGCCACATCAACCCCTACTCGGGTCCGGCTTCGGCTTACGCTGCCATCGGCAAGTCGATCGGCGCTTACTTCGACAAGATCAATGCCGAGGGCGGAATCAATGGGCGGAAGGTCGTTTTCATCAGCCTGGACGACGGCTACAACCCGGCCAAGACGGTGGAGCAGGCGCGCAAGCTGGTCGAACAAGAAGAAGTGCTGCTGATCTTCCAACCGCTGGGCACGCCGCCGAACTCGGCAATCCACAAATACATGAACGACAAAAAAGTGCCACACCTGTTCGTGGCCACCGGCGCCACCAAATGGGGCGACCCGAAGAACTTTCCCTGGACCATGGGCTACCAGCCCAACTACCAGAGCGAATCCAAAGTGTTCGCGGCGCACCTGCTGGAGACCAAGCCGAACGCCAAGGTTGCCATCCTGATGCAGAACGACGATTACGGCAAAGACTATCTGAAGGGCTTCGAAGACGGCCTGGGCGACAAGGCCAAGAGCATGATCGTGGCCCGCGCCACCTATGAAGTGACCGACCCGACGGTGGACAGCCAGATGGTCACTCTGCAGGCCTCGGGTGCGGACACCTTCTTCAATATCACGACGCCCAAATTCGCGGCGCAGGCGATCAAGAAGGCGTTTGAACTGGGCTGGAAGCCGGTGCACTACCTCAACAGCGTATCCACCGCCGTGGGCACGGTGCTGGTGCCGGCTGGGCTGGAAGCCTCGATCGGTATCTACACGGCAGGCTACATCAAGGACCCGACCGACCCGCAGTTCCAGAAGGGCAAAGAGTGGGACGACTGGGTCGCCTACATGAAGCGCTGGCACCCCACGGGCGCGATGAACGACAACCTCAACGTCTACGGCTACACCGTGGCTCAGTTGATGGTGCATGTGCTGCAAAAGGCCGGCGACGACCTGACGCGCGCCAACATCATGAAGCAGGCGGCGAGCCTGGACCTGACCCTGCCCATGTTGCTGCCGGGCGTGAACGTGAAAACCGGGCCGGACGATTTCTACCCGATCGAGCGCGAGCAGATGCAGCGCTTCGACGGCAAGACCTGGGTTCTGTTCGGCAAGATTTACGGGCGTTGAGGGTCGGGCGCAGAACTGAAAGCGCCTGAATGGGCGCGCGAGGGTGCGGTGCGGCCATGCGCATCGGGTAGTCCCTGAAGCGCCGAGAGGCGCCGATCGGCTATGGTTGCGCCACCCCTCATGGCTTCTGGAGTGCATCGATGAGTCTGCCGAAGAGTTTTCACGCGTGGCCGGTTGCTGCGGCGCTGGCCGTATGCGGCTTCGCCGCGCAAGCCCAGGTCAAGATCGCCTACATCGACCCGTTGTCCGGCGGCGCCGCGACGATCGGTGAACATGGCCTGAAGCACCTGAACTTTCTGGTCGAAACGATCAACGCCAAAGGCGGCGTGCTGGGTGGTCAGAAGCTCGAAGCGGTGGCCTACGACAACAAAGGCAGCCCGCAAGAAAGCCTGGTTCAGGTGCAAAAGGCGATCGACGCGGGAGTGCGCTTCCTGACGCAGGGCAACGGCTCGGGCGCGGCGACCGCGATCTCGGAGTTCGTGACCAAGTACAACGAGCGCAACCCGGGCAAGGAGGTGCTGTACTTCAACTACGCCGCGGTGGATCCGGCGCTGACGAACGAGAAATGCAGCTTCTGGCACTTCCGCTGGGACGCCAATTCCGACATCAAGATGGCCGCGCTGACCAACTTCATGAAGGACAAAAAAGACATCAAGAAGGTCTACATCATCGGCCAGGACTACTCGTTTGGCCACGCCGTTCGCGGCGCGGCGAATACGATGATGAAATAAAAACGCCCGGACATCCAGATCGTCGGCGACGAGTTGCACCCGCTGCTCAAGATCAACGACTTCGCGCCGTACATCGCGAAGATCAAGGCATCCGGCGCCGATTCCGTCGTCACCGGGAATTGGGGCAACGACATGTCGCTGTTGCTCAAGGCTGCGTCGGACGCGGGCTTGCAAGTCAACTGGTACACCTACTACGCGGGCGGCGCAGGCGGCCCCACGGCGATCAAACAGACCGGCCTGGACCATCGCGTCTACCAGATCAGTGAATGGCACACGAACGTGCCGGCACCCGAAATGGAAGCCTTCGCCGACGCCTTCCTGAAGAAGCACGGCGGCGCGAGCGGCCAGGGCTGGTGGTACCTGCGCATGAAAAACCAGATGGACATGTTCGTCGACGCGCTGAACAAGGCCAAGTCGGCCGATCCGAAGAAAGTGGCCGCCGCGCTGCGCGACATGAAGTACAAGAACTCGCTCGGCGCCGAGACCTTCATGCGCCCGAGCGACCATTCGCTGTTCCAGGACATGTACATCTCGTCGTTCGGCTCAGGCACCAAGCACGACGAAGAGAAGACCGGCTGGGGCTGGAAGACAACGGGTTTGATCAAGG
>JANOLA010000764.1:0-5408 GCA_031419535.1 Burkholderiales bacterium
GGCCTCGATCTGCAACGCGGCCTCGGCGCGCTGCGCCTGCAATACCTCGCGCATGCGCTCTTGGTAGTGGCGCTCGAGCCAGGCGGTTGCGGTGTCGCGCCGCAGCTTGGCCAGCGCCACGCTGCGCCCGGCCGAGGCCGCGTCGGCCTCGCGCTCGAAGCGCGCAGCGCGCGCCTTGCGCTTGTCTTCACGCGTCAACTCCTGCATGACGCCGAGCGAGCGCATCGTCATGAAGTCGCGCGTCAGGCTGAGCCGGTCCGCGCCGTCGATCGGCAGGTTGTTGATGCCGGCTTTCAACGTCGGGTCGGGCCTTTGCCCGGCGGCGACGGCCAGTTCGCGCGCCGCTGCGGCGGTGGCGTCCTGCGCAACGAGGGCTCGCGAACGCTCCTGCGCGAAGATCAGCGCGTGCTCCAGGCTGAGCGCCGGCTGGCCCTGCGCATTCAGGCCGAAAGCGGCAGCGCACAGCGCCAATGCACGCGCCCAGCGGCGCGACGCGCGCCGCAAGAAAACGGTGACCATGAAATCTCCAGACAACGAACGTGGTTCGATGTCGTGCTCCGGGCGCCGCGGCGAGCCAGAACCGCCGGGCGCGGCTGGGCACGAGCGATGCGCCGCAGCGACCCGCAGGGTCGTCAGCGCAGCGTTGCCTGGAGAATCAGATTCGGTAGACGCAGTGCAGGATGGCGTGCGGCGGGCAAGCCGCAACCAGGGCACTCATCGAAGCCGCCGCAAGGCGCAGCGGCGCCGCCACTTCGGGCAGCAGCGGGGTGACGTACAGCGCGGTCAAGGTCGCCGCCGGCAGCGTGAAGCTCGGCAGCCGATCGCTTTGCTCGCCATAGCGGCAATGCTCGGCGCACAGATTGGGCGATTGCGGGTCCATGGTTCCGGCCATGGTGACACACTCGCCAGTTCGCTCCGTCGAGGCGGCCAGCGGCGCAGCGCTCGCATCGGTCTGCGACTGAATCGCCGCTGCAGTTTGCTGGGCCGTCGCCAATGCCGCAGCAACATCCGGGCACGCATAGGAAGCCACCGCCATCTGCGCGAACAGCAGCACGCCGACGAGGCCGCGGGCGATGTTTCGCAAAACCGCGCGCGTCATGCCTGTTGCTCCAGCGCTGTGCCGGCTCGGGTGGCAGCGGCGCAGGGTGGGGTGTGAAGCGAGTTCGCTGTCATGGCGGTTGGCGCAATACTGAGCGATGAGACCCGAGCTTACACCCTTAGTTCCGCGATTGCGATCCGACAATGCATTCGACCTGAACCGAACCACGGCCAATTGTTCGCCAATCCGCGGCGTTTTGACGCTGCATGCAGGGTCGGCTTCGCGCGCCAATCACCGGCCAGCTTCACGGCGAGCCGGTAGCCCAGCAGCGCGGCGAGCAGCACGGCGTAGAGCGCCGGCTCGCTCACGTCCTTCTTCACCATCCACCAGAAATGCAGCACGCCCAACGGGGCGATCAAGTAGACGAGTTTGTGCAGCGCGAGCCAGCGCTTCGCACCGAGCCGCTTCACCATCGCGTTCGTCGACGTGACCGCCAGCGGCGCCATCAGCACGAGCGCCGTGAAGCCCACCGTGATGAACGGTCGTTTGACGATGTCCTTCACGATGTCGAGCAGATCGAACGCGTGGTCGAACACCAGGTAGCTCGCCAGATGCACCACCCCGAAGAAAATCTCAATGCCCGTGTCGATGGTGCGCGTCCGGAAAGTGGTCGTGCGCGTGCGCGATTGATGTGTGAATGTGTCGATGGCTGTGTCGCGTGATCGCCGCCGTGCCGACATGGTCATGGGCGTGGTGCGCGTCGTGCTCATGCTCGTGCTCATGTTCGAGCGGCTCGTGTGTGTGGACATGCGAATGGCGTTCAGTCAGATGCAGCCACACGCCCAAGGCCATCAGGGCACCCGCAGTGCCCAGCCTTGCGCTCCATGATTCACCCAGCAGCGGCATCGCCAGAACGGCGCCGAAAAACGGTGCGACGGAGAAGTAGGCCCCGGTTCGCGCCGTGCCCAGATGGCGCAGGCTCACGACGAACAGCGACAGGCTGATGCCGTAGGCGAGCAGGCCAAGCAGCATCGCGCCGGCCAGGGCCGGCCATGCGGGCAGCGAACTGCCCAGCGCCGTCGCGAGAAACAGGTTGACGACGCCTGCCGACAATCCCTTCACCGCGGCGATCCAGGTCGCATCGTTGAGCGACACCTTGCGCGTCAGGTTGTTGTCGACGCCCCAGGCGAAGCAGGCGCCGAGTACGGCGAGTGCCGGCCAGGCGTCGCCGATGCGGGCTTCGTTCGGCCAGCTCAACACCAGCGCGCCGGCGACGATGGCCAGCATGCCCAGGGCGATGCGGCGATCGAAGTTCTCGCGAAACGCGAACCACGCCAGCAACGCCGTGAACACCCCTTCGGCGTTCAGCAACAACGACGCACCCGAGGCAGGCATGCGGGTCAGCCCGAACATCAGCAGCACCGGACCGACCACGCCGCCCGCAAACACGGCGCCGGCCAGCCAGCGCCACTCGCCAGGCAGCAGCGTTACCTTGGGCGAACGGCGTGACAGGCGCAACAGGGTCAAGCCGATCCCCGAGCCCAGATACAACAGCCCGGCGAGCATCCACGGGCCGACGTTATCCAGCAGCAGCTTGGCCAGCGGCGTGCCCGCACCGAACAGCACGGCGGCGAGCAAGGCCGCAGTGACACCGGGTTGTCGAAGGGAGGCGTACACGTTCATCGGCTGTGTTTCGGGTCGGGCCCGCCAGGCGAAGTCAAACCCAAGAGCTCCCTCAATCCTCAACGCCGCAGGTCGAGGTCGGCAATCAGCTTGGAGGAAGCGGCGCGGGGTCGCGATCCTTCCGGTGACCCATCATCCCACTGGTACTCACCGCCCCAACTCCAGAACCACCCCACCAGTTCGACGAATCGAACCTCACCCGCAGAACCGGAGACGACGCGCTCGATCGACCGCCCGTCCCATTCGACGCCAATGCGATGCTCGCCGGGTTTGAGCCGAACACGAATGAGAGAGTCCGGAATCGTCGTGACCCGAGCGCGACCGTCCACCGATTGGCATTCGATCCACCTCGGGCACCTGGCGCTCTCGGGCGCGGGGCTGCTGATTCTGGAAGCGACAGCGGTGTCGCCGCAGGGGCGCATCACGCCGGGGTGTCTGGGCCTGTACTCAGATGCGAACGAGGCGGCGCTGGCGCGCGTGCTCGAGCTCGTGCGCAAGCATTCGCCGATCGCGCTCGCGATCCAGCTTGCGCACGCGGGGCGCAAGGGCTCGAGCCATGCGCCTTGGGACGGCGGCTTGCAGATTCGCGGGGGTGACGCGTTGGCGTGGGTCACCGAATCGGCTTCCAACCTGCCGCACGCGGCTGGCGAAGACCCGCCACAGGCGCTGGACCTCGACGGCTTGGCGCGCGTGCGCAATGACTTCGTGAACGCCGCGCGGCGCGCTGCGCGGCTCGGGCTGGGCGGCATCGAACTGCACGGCGCGCATGGTTATCTGCTGCACCAGTTCCTGTCCCCGATCGCGAACCGCCGCACCGATGCGTACGGCGGCAGCCTGCAAAACCGAATGCGCTTTCCCCTCGAAGTGTTTGACGCGGTGCGCGAGGCATTTCCCGCCGACAAGCCGGTGTGGATGCGCCTGTCGGCCACCGATTGGGTGGACGACGGCTGGGACGTCGAGAGCACGGTCGAGCTTTCGCACGCGCTCAAGCGCCGCGGCTGCGCCGCGATCCACATCAGCACCGGCGGCGTGGCGTCGGTGCAGAAGATCCCCGTCGGCCCGGGGTTTCAGGTGCCGTTCGCGCGGCGCGTGAAGGCCGAGGTCGGTCTGCCGACGATCGCGGTTGGCATGATCACCGAACCCGAACAGGCCGAGGCCATCATCGCCAACGGCGACGCCGACGCGGTGGCGCTGGCGCGCGCGATGCTGTCGGACCCGCGCTGGCCGTGGCACGCCGCAGAGAAGCTCGGCGCGAAAGTGCGCGCGCCCATGCAATACTGGCGCGCGGCGCGCGACCCGAAGGCGTTGTTCGAGGGGTTGCGGCACGGCATGCGTTAGTCGCTTGGTCCGCGCCGCGCCGGCGGAAACCACCACCAGCTCGCCACCACAGCCGCGGCGAACAGCGAATAGGCGAGCACGAACACCCACGCCGGTGCGTCGTAGTACAGCAGGCGCTGGAGCCAGTGTTCGATGAAGCTGCCGCCGTAGGTGGCGGCTCCGGCCCTGGCCCGCAGCGCCATCTCGAGCGTGGTGAGCGGGCACACGATGCCGAGCCACGCTTCGGCCACGACCACCGCGATCGCCGCGAGGTGCGCGAGGCGGAACCACCACGCGTTGACCCAGCGCCAACCGCGCCAGTTGCCGGCAAGGATCAACAGCAGACCGCCGCCGACGAAGATGACGATGCCCACATGCAGCACGAGCACGGCGTCGGCAAGCACCTGGTACGCCGTCGGGTCAAGGCCCATCGCGGGTGGATGTCGCGGGTAGAAGGGTCGTGTCGATGTGGGGCGCTGGCCGGGCCGACCGCCCGGGCGCGTCGTTCAGCCCGGTGTCAAACGGCCGCTGCGCGCGTGGCGCGCTTGGCGGGCGTGGCGCGCGCCGCGTGCGCGGCGCGCGTGGCACGTGCGGTTCGCGCGTCTTCGCGTGCGGCTTGCTTCGCTTTCATTGCTTCACCCTCGGCGCGTTTGGCGCGGGTGGCGTCGCTCTTGTAGATTTGCTCGGCGCGCTTGCGAATCTTGATCGCCTTGGCCAGCGCGATCTCGTAGCGTTGAGTGTTGTAGGTGGATTCGGCACCGATGTAGACGCTGGTGCCCTTCATCTTCGCGCCGAATTGCGGCAGCGACACGCAAAAACTGCACTGGCGCGCCTTCGAGCCGCGGCGCGTGCGCACGATGGGGCCGGAAATCCCGACCGGCAAGTCGCTCGTCTTGGTCTTGTTCGGCGTGGTTTGCAGCAGCGAAGGCGCCGGCAGTTTGGCGATTCGCTCCAGCAACTCCTGCGTGGCACGCCTCAGCGAGTCGGCCGCGCCGGCCGGCCCATCGGAAAACATTTTGGTGCCGCCGTAGCGCAATTGCCAACCGTGCGTGGCGCGATGGTCGATGCGCTGAATGCACTGCGGCACGCTGAACGTCTTGCCGGTATAGATGGTCGCCTTGCGGGTTTTCATGGGGGTGGGCAGTTGGTTCCTGAAAATGGATGACGCGCGGCATTGTAGTTAGGTGCGGCGGCCGGTTCAGCGCTTCATTCCGGTCCCGATGAGCACCACCGCCACCGCCGCGGCGCACAGCACCGCCACCACGGTGACGTAGTTGTCATAGGTGATGAAACCGAAGCGGCGCAGCGTGTGGCTCACGTAGGTCTTGGTGCAGTGCGGGCAGCGCACCGTGAACTTGCGCGCCCGGCG
>JANOLA010000765.1:0-2358 GCA_031419535.1 Burkholderiales bacterium
GGGTGACTTGCCGGCTGACTTGTTGGCCGACGTTTCCGGCGCCTTCTCCACCGCCTTCTCGTGCAACTCGGCCGATTGCCAGAGCGCGCCGCGAACCAGCTTCGGGTCCTTACTGTTCAGCGCCACGCGCTCGAACTCGCCCGCGGCCTTGGCCCAGTGGCCCTTTTCCAGGTAGGCGACGGCGAGCTTCGACCCCACGTCTTCCTGCAACGGGTGGTTCGGGTAGCGCTGGCGGAAGTCTTCCAGCGAACGCACCGCGCCGTCCCAGTCTTTCAATCCGATCAGCACCGCCGCCGCATCGAACTGCGCCGTCGCGCGCACGGCGGATTGCGGCGCGAGTGTCGCGATGCGGTTGAAGTGCGCCACCGCGTCCAGGCCCTGGCCGGCGGCGCGGGCCTGCTCGCCTTGTTTGTAGGCCGACGCCGCGAGCCGCTCCACCCATTGGTTGCGAGCAGGGTCATTTTGCGGCGTCAACGCCAGCACCTCGGCGTACGACTTCTCGGCCTTGGCGAAACCGCCGTGGTCGAACGAGACATGCGCCATCACGGTCCAGGCGACGCGGCGCTGCGCCGGCGTGGCCGCGGGCTGCAATGCCAGCACCTGTTCGGCGACTGAATACGCCTGGTCCACATCGCGCAGCGCAAACAGTTTTTCGGCGGCGTTCGTCAGCACCAGGCCGTTGCGCGGGTCGGTCGGAAATTCCTTCGCGAAGTGCGAGGCACTTTCGACCGAGGTGCGCTGCAACGCGGCGAGCTGTTTGGCGTCGGCACCCTTTTCCTGGCCGGCATAGCTGAGCAAAGCGGAGTAACCGGCGTCCGCGCTCTTCGCATGGTGCGGGTATTTGTAGGCGGTGCGCTCGTATTCCACCGCTGCCTCGGGCAGACGCCCGCTTTCGAACAGAAGTTCGGCGAGCAGGAAGTTGTTGTGCGCGGCGGCCGGGTCCTCGGGGAACGACGTGATGAAGGCGCGGTACCAGCGAATCGCTTCCTGGTAGTCGCTGCTCGCCTTGCTCTTTTGCGCACTCGCGTGGTAGTGGCGTGCCAGCTCGGCCAGGTGCGTCTTCACGAGCGGCTGGGCACGTTCCCAGCCGGCGGCGTTGGCTTTGCGGAAGTCGCTGCCGACGCCGTAACGCGCGACGTAGTCTTTCTTCGCTTCCAGCGCCAGCGTCGCCAGGCCGGCGCGCTGGTAGATGTCGATCACGCGCGCCTGCAGGATCGGCGCCTGCGCACGATTGGGTTCGCGGCGCGCGAACGCGGCCAGGGTGTCGGCGGCGTCTTTGCTGCGGTCTTGCCTGAGGTAGAGCTCGCCGAGCTGGTGATAGATGCGAAATTCGTAGGCGCGCCGCGCGTCGCTTGTGATGTACGGCTTGATCGACTCCGCGCCTTGCAGGTTCGCCAGGCTCAGGCTCATCACGCGAAACGTGTCTTCAACGAGTTCGCGGTCGGCCCGGCTCAAGTTGCCCATGGCTTCGAGATCGGTGTCTTCTGCGTCGGTGCCGAGCTTGGCGCCGGACTTGGCGCCGAACTTGGCATCGAGCACGCCGAAGAACGGATGCAAAGAGTCTTCCAGGCGGCCCTGTTTGAAAATCGACCAGCCCTGCATGTAGAGCGCACGTTCGTGGTACGCGGCGTCATTGCTGGCCAGCACGGCGGCGTAGGCCTGTTCGGCTCTTGCGTAGTCGCGCACCGTGAACAGCAGTTCGCCGCGACGGAACTGGGCTTCGTCGAGATAGGGCGAGTTCGGAAACTCGCGCACCAGCCGGTCCAGCGTCTTCAGCGCCACTTCGAGCGCGCCGCCCTGCTCATGGGCGCGCGCCAGTTGGTAAAGCACGCGGCCGTTGCCGGGGTCGTTGGGGTGGTTCTTCAGGTAATCCTGATAGCGCTTGATCGCGGCTTGGTAGTCGGCGAGGTCGCCTTTGGATTGGCCGTTCGCGACGCGCTGGTCGGCGTTGTCCATTTCCAGGTCGCCCAGGCGCCGCAGAGCCTCGGGGCGCTGCGCGGCGCGCGGCGAGGTTTCCAGGAACTGCCGGTACGCGGCGATGGCCTGCTGCTGGCTGCCTTTGATGCCACGGTCGGGCGGGATTTGCACTTCGCGTTTGGACAGACTGGCGAGCGTGGGCGCGCTGTCTGACGCGCGCTCGCCCGTGCTCGTGCAAGCGCCGAGCGCGAGCAGCGCCGCGACGAGCGGAAGCAGCGCGGGGTGTGGGCAACGTTTAGGGCTGCTTCTCATCATTCGAGTCCTGCGCCAGTTGCGCGCGGTCGTGGAGCTGGGCCACCGCGAAGCGAGCCTGAGTGACGTATTCGGCCAAGTGTTCTTTCTGCCGCGCGAGTTCGGCGACGGCGAGTTCTTGCACCTCGC
>JANOLA010000766.1:0-5663 GCA_031419535.1 Burkholderiales bacterium
GCATGCCCCGTCAAAGCTGCAACAGAGTGTGCCGATTCCGGCCGCGCGGGACCGTGCGGCGCGCTGCGCGTGCAGTGTCGGTGCGGTTGGCACGAATCGTGATGTGCTGAACACGATGGCGCTATGTTCTGCATCCACTCAAGACCCGCGTACCGGCGCCAGGTGGCCATCGTGCAACGCGCTCGCGACCAGCCAGGCGTGCGCCCCGGCGTCGCGTGCCTGCCGCAGATCGGCAGCGTCGCGCACGCCGCCGGCACCGATCAGCTGTTTGCCGGGGGCGCGCGCGGCGGTCTCGCGCAGCGTGTCCAGGTCCGGGCCGCTGGCCGCGCCCACGCGTTCCAGCGTCATCACGATCACGCGCCGCGGCCAGAGTTCGGGCGAGTCCCAGCAGCCGGCCACGTCGATGCGCTGGCCGTCGCGCCGGTCGAGCGACAAGATGGCACGGCGCGGCGCGGCGACACTTGAGCGCAGGTGCGCGCGCGAGCGCAGCGACTCGCTGCCGAACACCGGAACGACGCGCTGCGCCGCGCGGCCGATGCGTTCGAGCAGCGCGTCCGCGTCGGCCGCCTGCGCGAAGCCGGCGTCGAGCCAGAGTTCAGTTTCGGGAAGCGCTTCGAGAATGGCACGCAAGACATCGGCCTGCGCCACGGCGCCGGTCAGCGCGTCCAGGTCGGCAACGTACAGTTGCGCTGCGGCGCAGTGGCTGCACAGCACCCGTGCCAGGCGCACCGGATCGCTGCCTTCACACAGCGCCGAGACGACGGGCCGGTATGCGTCGCGGTTGCCGCGCACGGCGCGAACGACCTGGCCACGCATCAGATCGACGACGGGAATCAACAACATGGCGGGGCAGGGGCGGCGGGCAGGGAGTGCGCAATCGGGCGAGCGCGAGTATGTCAGCTTGCGCGGTGCGGAGCGCGCTGTGATCGGCTGGGACATCGGCGGCGCCCACGTCAAGGCGGCGCTGCTGCGGCGCGGCGTCGTGCATGACGCCGCACAGTGGCCGTGCCCGTTGTGGAAAGGCCTGGGCGAGCTGGAACTCGCGCTGGACGCCGCGCGTTCGCGCTGGCCCGAGCTGAACCAGTACCGCCACGCGGTGACGATGACGGGCGAGATGGTCGACGCCTTCGAGAACCGGGAGGACGGTGTGCAGCGCATCGCGCAACTGCTCGGCCGCGCGCAGCCGGCGCCGCGCTTCTTCGCGGGCGACGCGCCGTGGTGCGGCGCCTCCGACGCTGGCGCGGCATGGGCCCACATCGCCTCGGCGAACTGGCTCGCCACGGCGCGCCATGCCGCCTGCGCGCTGGAGGGCGAGCAAGGCGTGCTCGTCGACATCGGCAGCACCACCACCGACCTGATCGCATTCCGCCACGGCCGCGTGCTCACCGCGAGCCGCGGCGACGCGCTGCGCCTGGAACGCAGTGAACTGGTCTACCAAGGGGTGGTGCGCACACCGCTGTGCGCGCTGGCAAGGCGCATCGCCTGGCGGCGCGATGCTGGCGCGGGGTGGCCGCCAGCCCTCACCCCAGCCCTCTCCCAGAGGGAGAGGGAGCAAGACAGACAAACTCTCAGCCTCGCGGCCGACTGCGGTGGCACTGGCGAGGGCACCCTGCACGAATTCGAATTGAACGTGATGAACGAATTTTTCGCCACCACCGCCGATGTGTACCGCCTCACCGGCGAGCTCGACCCGGCGCACGACCAGCACCCGAGTGCCGACAACGGCCCGAAAGACCTGGCCGGCAGTTGCGCGCGGCTGGCGCGCATGATCGGTCTGGACGCACGCGATGCACCGCTCGCGAAGTGGCAATGGTTTGCCCGCGCCTGGCGCACGGCGCAGCTCAACGAGTTGCGCGACCAGTTGCAGCGCGTTCTCGCGGCGCAATCGTTGCAGGGCCCGGCGCTGCTGGCGAGCGCCGGCTGCGGGGCGTTCCTCGTGCCGGAACTGCTGCCGACCGGCTGGCGCCATCTCGATTACGCAGCGCAGATCGCGCGCATTGCAACGCACGCCCCGCCCGGCACGGTCGCCTGGGTGCGGGTGTGCGCGCCGAGCGTCGCGGTGGCGGCACTCTTTGAAAAGGACCATGACTGATGTGGGTCGTCAAACTCGGTGGCAGCCTGAACAACGACCCGCTCTTGCCCGAGTGGCTGGAGCTGCTCGCCAAACTCGGCGGAGGGCGCGTCACGATCGTCTGCGGCGGCGGGGCCTTTGCCGATGAAGTGCGCCGCGCCCAGGCGCATTGGCATTTCGACGACCTGGCCGCCCACAACATGGCGGTGCTCGCGATGGCGCAGAGCGCCTACCTCGCGCATGGCCTGGCGCCGAGCCTGCGCCTGGCCGCCAGCCAGGCCGAGATTCGCCATGCGCTGCACGGCGGCGCGACCGCACTCTGGCTGCCGTTCGCGAAGTGCAAAGACAAGCCCGGTGCGGACACGAATTGGGACGTCAGCGCCGACAGCTTGGCGCTGGAGCTGGCGCGCGAACTGAACGCCGAGCGGCTGGTGATCGTCAAGGCGTGCAAGCTGCCGTTCGGCGCGAGCCTGGCCGACCTCAGCGGGGCCGGCATCCTGGACCGCCGTTTTGCCAGCGCGGCCGCTGGCGCCGCCTGTGCGATCGACGTGATTCAGCGCACCGAGCTGGCGCAGATGCGCTCGTTGCTGCTGGGCGAGTTCCGCGGCGTGGAGCGCTGAGCAACCGTCGCCGGGCCGCCCCAAGGCGGTTGCTCGCCCCCGTGGCCCTGGAGGGGCCACTGCGTGACCCTTGGGGCCGGGCGCGAAGCGACCGGGGGCGAACACTGAGCTTGGGCGTCGGGCAGCGTGGCCGCCAGCGCCGCCGCCGACGCCAGCGCTGCCACCAGCGCGTGCAAGCGCTGCGCATCGAGCGCGTTGCTGCGCGAGCCCGCGCACACGGCGCTGCGAAAGCCCGCGAACCCGGGCGCGAGGGCCGCGAGCGCGGGTGCATGCTCGAGCCGCAGCGCGCCGGCCAGGCCAGCCATCGCGCCGACGCCGTGCGCCGTGTCGACGAAGCGTCGCAACTCGTCCATGCGTGCCAGCTCGAACAAGCTGCCAGCGGTCTTGTTCGCGGTGTCCACCATCAAGCCGGGAAAGCGCAGCGCCGCCGCGTGTTCGATCAAGCCGAAGTCCAGCCCGAGGTCGGCGATGAACACCGGCACCACGCGGTGGCCGCAAGCCGCCAGGGCGTCGAGCCCCGCGGCGGCGCCGGGCTCACGCGGAATGCCGACCTTCACGTAATCGACACCGCACGCGGCCACCGCGTCGACGTGCACCAGAATCTCGGCCAGCGCGTGCATCGGCAGGTCGCCGATCGTCGCGCTGATGGGCAGCGCAACCTGCGCTTCGCGCAGCGCAGCGACGATGCCGCGGATCGCGGCCACCGGCAAACCACCGAGCGCGCCGGCGCCGGGTTCTTTCAGGTCGATGAAGTCGGCGCCGCCACGCGCCGCGAGCAGCGCTTCATCGCTGCTGCGCACGCTGACCAGGAGTTTCATGCGCTCGCCCCCGGCGCCGCGCGATGCAGTGCCACTGCCTCGCACAGCCACCCCCAGGCCTCGTGTTCCCCGGGCCCGGCGGTCTTGTCGATCGCGATCTGCAAGTAAGCCATCTCGGCGTCCACCTTCTCGGGGGGCAGCATCCGCAGCCGACTCACCAGCACCGCGCCCTCGAGCACGGCCGCTTGCGCCCGGTTCAGGCCGATGAAGGGCGCGTGCGCCGCTTCGAACAGGCGCGCCATGCGCAGCACCGGGCGCTGCGGGTCGTCGACGTGCAAGCTCAGGCGCAGCTCCACATGGCTGAGCGCACACGCCAGGCGCACGCCGCGAATGCCCTCGGTGGGCACGGTCGGCCAGTCGCGCCGGCCGGTCACGCAGCCGGCGAAGACGCGCGACTCGGTGACGAGGTTCAGCACCGCGTGGCCGCTGGCGAGCACGTTGGCGAGCGTCGTCGACGGCTTGAACGGCATCAGCACCACCAAACCGTCCTGGTAGCGCACGCCCAGCGGCGCCACATGCGGCGTGCCGTCTTCGGAAAGACTGGTCACGACGGTCTCGAAAATCTGGTCGTTCATCGTCAGTGGGCGTCGGGTTTGCCCGAAGTATGCGTCGGCGGCGCCGGCAACGCCGACATGGTTGTGCCCGGCGCGCACCACGCGTTCAAATCTTGCGCCTCGCGCGGTAGCGCGATGCCCCAGTCAAGCGGCTGGTCTTGTGCATAGCGCTTGCCCAGGCGCCAGGCGAGCTCGGCATGGGCGAGTTCGACACCCATGTAAAACGCATGCGCGGCGTCGTTCTCGAGTTTGAGCTGCGGCCACAGTTCGAACGCGCCCTGGCCGAGCCGCATGCCGTCGCGGTTGTAGACGTGAATGCCGTTGCCGGACACGTGCACACGAAAGTTAGGGTCACGCACCAACGCCGCGACATCCGCGATTTCCCGGGGCGTGTCCGGGAACGGATGTTTGGCGTGCACGCTCATCAACGCGTCGCTCAGTCCCTTGGGCAGCATGCGCTGCCGCGCCGCTGCGTGCATGATGCGGCGCGCCGCATCGGCCTCGGCCACGGCGCGCCGTGCGTGCGGGCTGACTTGCGTCGTCAACACCGCGGCGACGTTCAGCTCGGCCGCGATGCCCAGCAGCAAGGCGTTGATGCCGCTCGTATCGGCTTCCGTCAACTCGGTCAGGTTGCCGATGCCCATCATGATCGGCGCGTCGGGAAACGCCTGGCGCAACGCGTGGTAGCGCACGATCGATGCGGTCAAGCCGAAGGGAATCGGGTCCAGGATCGGATCGGCGAGAAACTTGCGACCGCTTGACTGGAACTTGCGAATCGCCTCGTACAGCGAAGCTTCGTCGGCGGGGGTGCGCGGGATCAGCACGGGAATGGACGGCACCTGCTCGGCGACCCACAGCGTGTCGAGCGTCAGGCTCAAGAGATAGTCCGCGCTGGCGTTGCCGCCGCGCAGCAGCTCTTGCGGATCGACCGAATCGACGCTGACCGCCAGGCCTTCGGCCTTCAGCGCACGCACGCTGTCTTCGAGGTGTTCGAACTTTGTTTCGGGCAAGCAACCCAGGTCGATCACATTCGCACCGTCGCGCGACAGTTCGCGGGCGCGCTCGACGATTTGCTCTACGCTCAGGTGCGGTGCGTCGACGATTTCGGCAAAAATCGAGACGCTGTACTGGCTCAGATCGATCGGCTTGGCGGCGCGGTCGAAGAACCGCGGCAAGTCTTTCAACTCTTCGGGGCCGCGTTGAACCGGGATGCCGTAATGCGCGGAGAGCGCGTCGCAGTCGCCTCGGCAGCGGCCGGGAACCATGATGCGCTGCGCTGCCTGTGGCGGCGCTCCGGCGCGCTCGGTCAACACCGGCGCGGCGACGCGGCGCCGGATCATGTCGGCCGTCATCAACGCAGCGACCTGCAGGCCGATGTCGCGCACCTCCCAAGTGAACGGCGCAGCGTCGATCCCCGCCAGCACGCGCTCGAGCTGGGGCTGCGCCAGGTGGCCGGTCAGGAAGACGATGTGTTCCATCATCTGTGCTTCGACACATTCCGGCGGACGTGGGTGACCGTCATCGTGCGAAGGTCCGTTGCGGCGCGGCAGGCGGCACCCGGCGGGGGCTCATGCCGGGGCGGTCGGCGCTGCGCGCCGAC